>JAGAWH010000192.1 GCA_017941505.1 Faecalicoccus sp.
GCCCGAAGCTCTTACAGAAGAAGGCTGGACATTTGTTGGCTGGTTTAAGGACGCATCCGGATCGGAAGCATATGATTTTGCGACACCGGTTACTGACGATACTACATTATTTGCCAACTGGGCAGAGAATGAATATACAGTAACTTTTGATGCCAATGGACATGGCACTGCACCTAGTGCCCAGACCATCAAGCATGGAGACAAAGCAGTACAGCCCGAAGCTCTTACAGAAGAAGGCTGGACATTTGTTGGCTGGTTTAAGGACGCATCCGGATCGGAAGCATATGATTTTGCGACACCGGTTACTGACGATACTACATTATTTGCCAACTGGACAGAGAATGAATACACAGTAACCTTTGACGCCAACGGACATGGCAAAGCCCCGGAAGCCCAGACCATCAAGCATGGAGACAAGGCAGTACAGCCTGAAGCTCTTACAGAGGAAGGCTGGACATTTGGTGGATGGTATAAGGACGCAGCAGGAACAGAAGCATATGATTTTGCGACACCGGTTACCGCTGATATCACATTATTTGCCAAGTGGGCAGAGAATGCTACGAAATATACAATCAGTTATGATTTGAACGGTGGTACCCTTGATGGAAAGACTGGTATTATTACAGTCGAGGCCGAAGATGGTACGACCATTACTATCCTTGCAGAACCAACCAGAGAAGGATATAAGTTCACTTATTGGAAGGGTTCTGAATATCATCCTGGTGACAGCTATAAAGTTGAAGGTGACCATACTTTTGTTGCTCAATGGGAGAAAATAAATGATTCTTCAGAGATTATCAAAAATGATCCAACACCGGAAAATAGACCTAATACAACAAATCCGACTGCAGTTAACCGTGTCGGTACACCGAATACGGGATTGGAAAGTCATTTGTTGATGTGGGTTACTTTGATGGCTGCATCGATTTTGGCACTTGTATTATTGTTCTTCATGAGAATGAATAATAACGAACAAGCATAACAAGCTATTGCGGTAATAGAATGATACACATTCTGTTACCGCTTTTTTATATAGTAAGCAGTAGATTTATGTTACTATAATCCCATGAAAAAGATTAACGAGTATAAAACATATATATTTGATTTAGACGGCACCTTGATTGATTCTATGGGTGTTTGGCATATGATTGATGAGTGGTTCTTTGAACGTAGAAATATGGAATTGCCAAAGGATTATATGGATAGTGTTAATACGCTGAATTTTAAAGAAGCAGCTATTTATACCATAGACAGGTTTGGATTAACCGATTCTATCGAGTCGGTTATGAAGGAATGGATGGATGATGCCGTATATGCCTATGGACATGAGATTGAATGTAAACCGTATGTGCCGGAATACCTCCATAAATTAAAATCAGAGAACAAAAAAATATCTCTTGCGACCTCATCAGATAAGGCTCTTTATGAAGCTGTATTAAAAAGACATGGTCTATATGATTTGTTTGATGCCTTTGTGACTACACATGATGTCAAGCGTGCGAAAGGATTTCCTGATATTTATGAAAAGGCTGCCTCACTGATTGGTTCTGATGTCAATGATTGTATCGTCTTTGAAGATTTATATGAGGCCATAACAGGGGCTAAGATGGGTGGTTTTACAGTGGCTGCTGTAGAGGATCCCTTTGCCTCGAATGTATCGAAAATTTTAGATATTTCAGATTACTATATCGAATCGTTTGAAAAATTATTATAATGTATTTAAGGAAAATTACAGGAGGATCATAATGAACAAATTAGTATTCGATGTAGGTGGAACGGCTTTAAAATACAGCCTTATGACCAATGATGCTGAGATTTTAGAAAAAGGTGAAGTTCCTACACCAAAGGAAAGCCAGGAACAATTCTTAGATACTTTAAAAGGTGTTTTTGACAAGTATAAAGATCGGGTAGATGGTATTGCGATGAGCTTACCGGGAACCATTGATGCCACAACCGGCCATGTCTATGCACCGGGTGCGTTAAGCTATAATTATGATACGGATTTAGGACCGGCCATCGAGAAAAAATGCGGTGTTAAGGTTTATATGCAGAATGATGGTAAAGCTGCAGCTTTAGCGGAAGTCTGGAAGGGAAATCTGGCAGACGTTGAAAATGGCGTTGTGATCATTTTAGGAACCGGAATCGGCGGCGGAATCATCCAGAATAAACGTGTATTACCGGGTAATAATTTATTTGCCGGAGAATTATCTTATGTATCTTTAGGTATGGATGGCTTCTTTAAGGATGCATGGGCAGTTAAAGGCTCAACAAGTGCTTTGACAGGTACAGTTGCCGCAATAAAAGGTGTCGATAAGCATGAAATGAACGGATTCAAGGTATTTGAATTAATTGAAGCAGGGGATGAAGAAACAATCGCGGCTTTTGAAAACTTCTGTAAAGTGAATGCGGTTGGTATTTATAACTTACAATGTATCTTAGATCCGCAAAAAATGTTAGTAGGCGGTGGAATCTCCCGTCAGCCAAAGGTTGTAGAAGGCATCCGTAAGGAATTGGATATGATTTATGATGCACTTCCATTCCCAATTCCACGCGCAAAAGTAGATGTTTGTAAACACTTCAATGATTCCAATATGATCGGAGCATTATATAACTTCCTTGTGATGAATGGAGATATAAAAGACTAAAAGGGCAAATCAACTTGCCCTTTTTTGGCCTTTATAGGGAGATGTTAAAAACAGTTCCGATAAAATCGAAACTGTCTAGAAGTATTTTTCGATAAAGGTATCAATAATGTCCCAATATAATTCCGTATGTTTATATAAAGAAGCCCCATGCCCTGCATCGGGAAAGGCATGTTGTTCTTTAATGCCGTTAGCTGCTTTATACAATATATCCATATGATCAAAAGGAACAAAAGTATCTTTTTGCCCATGAAGGAATAGGATGGGAAGCTTATTCTTTTTTAATTGGTTAATACAGCTTGCCTCATGTAAATCGTATTTTGCGAGCTTTCTAACAAATATATTGGCGATGTTCAACAAAGGAAAGGAAGGCAGATGAAATAATATCTTCAGAACATGGGAAAATTGATCCCAGACCGAGGTGTATCCACAATCTTCAATAATCAATTTCACATTGTCCGGAAGGGCTTCGCCGGCTGTCATCATGACAGTGGCAGCTCCCATCGAAATTCCATAAAGAACTATTTCAGCCTCAGAATCCTTTTCCAGGATAAACGATATCCATCTGCAGATATCTTTTCTTTCTAACCATCCCATACCGCGATATCTTCCTTCCGAAAAAGAATGAGCCCTTGCTGCAGGAAGCAGGCAGGAGTATCCCATTCGATAGAAGTGCAAAGCTCTTGTTAACATTTCATAGGGACTGTTGGAAAAGCCATGGCAGAGAATCGCATATTTATGACCTGCATTTTCTACATATAATGCTTTTAACTTTAACCCATCAAAGGATTGGATTTCACAGACAGTATATGTGAAATTTTCTCCTTCTTTCAGCATCTTGCCGGTACGCTCAATGTAATCATTCTTTTTGTCCGGTAATTTGGATCCAAAACCCGGGAATTGGTTATCCAGTGCATATTTAAATAACCAAAATGCCCCCAGGAATAGAATAATCACAATCACAATTATACTAAGCATTAAATACATACGTGTTTAAGCGGTCCATTGCTTCTACCACAAGATCATATGGCAGAGCAAAGTTCATACGAATGGTGTTATCCATTTTAAATGGACGGCCATCCTGCCATATAACACCGACTTCAACCCCTTTTCTTAATAATTCATCACAGGTCATATCATGTTCTTCCAACCACTTAGAAGCATCCAGATACAACATATATGTTCCCTGCGGACGACCAAAAGTTACGCCTTTAAAGTGTTCTTCAATAAAGTCACAGGCATAATTGATATTCTTTTCAATCGTCTGGCATAATTCATCAACCCATACTCTTCCTTCCGGTTTATAAGCACCCATCAGGGCATGCATTGATAAAACGTTACAGCTGTTGTAGTGGGTCGCATTGCTGACAAGTTTCATAGAATCCTGTAATCGCTTGTTGTAGACGATATGATAGGAGCCAATCAAACCGGCCAGGTTAAATGTTTTTGAAGGTGCATAAATACCGATGGTATGTTCGCGGGCATACTCAGATACCGATTGTGTCGGAATGTGTTTATATCCCGGCAGGATAATATCAGACCATATTTCATCAGAAATAACGGTACATTCATATTTTTCAAATAATGCCATGGCTGCTTCGATTTCTTCTTTTTCCCATACACGTCCGGAAGGGTTATGCGGCGAACAGAAGATGACGGTATGGATATGATTTTCAATAATCTTTTTCTCCATATCCTCTAAGTCCATACGCCATATATTGTTTTCATCTTTAACTAAGTCAGAGATGACTACTTTTCTGGCCGTAGAATCCAGCACAGCAGTAAAACCAATATATAATGGGCCATTTACTAATATTGCTTCGGAAGGTGCTGTAAAGGCATGTAAACAGGTAGATACACAGCCAAGTACACCATTTTCGTATCCGATATTTTCTTTAGTGAGATTTTCTACACCGTTACGGTCTTTCTGCCAATTGATGATGGCATCATAATATTCATCGCGCATCATAAAGTAACCGAAATGAGGCTCATTCACACGGGCATGGATGGCATTTGTGATCTCCGGGAATACCGGGAAATTCATATCAGCAACCCACATCGGAAGCTTGGAAAAGCCCTCTTTAACTTCAACTCCCGGAATAGGGATGATGTCTAAAGCGTAGGCATCGTGTCCGGCACGATCCATTTTGGATGTAAAGTCATATTTCATAATAATTATTCTCCTTAACGACATTCATTTTAACATATGGGAATGGGATAGAGAGAAAGAAATGTAGTATTAAAATAGATGATTGCATCAATGATTTGAAGTGCAATCATGACTGTAAACGATTGTAGAAGTTGAATGCGTAAATATGATAGTATGTCATTAGCTATGTATACAACAGAACAGGAAAAAGAAAAATATATTTTATTTAAAATATCCGATAAAGATGATTTAGATGAGTTAGCAGCACTTGTGGATACCGCCGGTGGAGAAGTGGTTGGCCGTGTTACACAGGATATGGATAAACCGCATCCCGCATTGTACCTGGGAACAGGGAAGGTGAAGTGGTTAAAAGAATATGCGGATTTCTGTAAGGCGGATGGAATAGTCTGCGATGATGAATTAACACCTGCCCAGCATAAAAATCTAGCAGAGATGATGAAACCGATGAAGGTGCTGGATCGAACCCTGATTATCTTAGATATTTTCGCAAAGCACGCTACCACTAAAGAAGGTAAGCTGCAGGTAGAAATGGCCCAGCTTACCTATCGACTGGCGCATTTAAGTGGTATTGGAATTTCGTTATCCCGTCAGGGAGGTGGAATCGGTACAAGAGGTCCCGGTGAAAAGAAGCTGGAAACGGACCGCAGAGCACTTCGTAAGCGGATAGCTTTTCTGCGTCATGAAATAGAAGATTTAAAACGAAATCGTGATATTTCAAGACAGAAAAGAATGAATGATCTTCGTCCTATCATCTCTATTGTCGGTTACACCAATGCAGGTAAATCTACCTTATTAAATGCACTTACGAAAAGTGATGTTTTAGAAGAAGATGCTCTTTTTGCGACACTTGATCCAACCACAAGACGCTGCAAGATGGAAAACGGGCAGGAAGTCTTATTTACCGATACGGTTGGATTTATTGATAAATTACCGCATCATTTAATTGATGCCTTTCGAAGTACATTAGAGGAAGTTCGATACGCAGATATTTTAATGCATGTGGTAGACGGATCCAGTGAAGACGTAGATAATCATATGAAGGTTGTCTATGAAACGCTGGATACATTAAATATAACGGACAAACCGATTATTACGGTTATCAATAAAAGTGACTTAATAAAAGAAGACAAGTTATTTACCGATGTGCACGCAAAGGCAATTGTCCATATCAGTGCAAAGAAGAAATTAGGCTTAGATGATCTTCTAAAAGAAATAATGAATCTGGTCAATGAAGAAAGAATATGGATAGATACAATTTATCCATATGACAAGGCTACCGCAATATCCTTAATCCATCAATATGGACAGGTAGTATCGGAGGAATATGAAGAGGATGGAATTCATATACAAGCCTATGTGCCGAAACGATTTTTAGACAAGAAATGAGATATGTACTGTTGGTGAGAAAACACAATTCGATATATAATGATGACTGAGGTGACAAATAATGGAAAAAGAATCCAGACAGGACTTAGTGTTGAAAGTATTGCGTGAGGCAGAAGGACCGATATCCGGGTCTAAGCTGGCGAAACGTTTTAATGTGTCCCGTCAGGTTATTGTCCAGGATATTGCACTGCTTAGAGCCAGAGGTGTTTCCATTATCGCAACCGGAAAAGGATATATTTTAGAACACGAACGCTGCATCCGCATTTTTCATGTGAACCACACAGCTGATCAAATTGAAGAAGAATTAAATGCGGTCGTAGATTGCGGAGCAAGAGTAGAGAATGTGTTTGTGGAACATGATGTATACGGCATTTTAGCAGCTCCGTTAGATTGTGCATCACGTCGTGATGTAAGACTCTTTATGGAGCAGATCAATGCCGGTAAATCACAGCCCTTAACAAGCCTTACAAAGGGGGTTCACTCTCATCGTGTTAGTGCACCAAACGAAGAAATTCTGGATGAGGTTGAGCAGTGTTTAAAGGCGCTGGGAATATTAATTTCAAAAGAATAAAATTTTTTTAAAAAAGTGTTTGACACATCCAAATTCTGATGGTAATATAAGTGAGCATTCAGAAATACGGGCCTGTAGCTCAGTTGGTTAGAGCGCACCCCTGATAAGGGTGAGGTCGCTGGTTCAAATCCATTCAGGCCCACCATTTTCTGGATTAAATATAAATGGGGTGTTAGCTCAGCTGGGAGAGCACCTGCTTTGCAAGCAGGGGGTCATCGGTTCGATCCCGATACGCTCCACCATTTGACAATTAAGTCTCGAAAGAGACTTTTTTTTTATACCCTATTGATCTTTTTTACAGACAGAATTGTACTTTATTGCGGATATTTCCGTATCTATATATAAAGATGTGAAATCATGTGAACATAGTTTTGTTTTTGTGAAAAATAAGCATTTTGAAAGTCCATGCGATAGCTGTGCTATAATGGAGTCTGATTGGAGTGAGCTGATGTTATTGTTTATAAAATGTTTACCGCGATTATTTCAACAGGCAGGAAAAGATATTCGAAGACACGGTACTTTGACATTTTCTGCGGTATTATCCATTGCGATTGCTTTATTGATCTCAATGGTACTAATTATATTAGCGGCAAACATATCTAGTTTTACCGAAAAGATCGATGAAAGAATATCGGTACAGGTATCCTTATTACCTACCGTGGATGAATCCGAAAGAGCTCAAATAGAGAAAGAATTAAACTCTATGGATGTCGAGTCGGTAACCTTTTCTGATAAGGAATCTCAATTGGATCAACTGATTCTTGAGGATGGAGATACCTTTGAACAATATAAGGGAGAAGGAAACAACCCATTATATGATGTATTTATTGTGGAATTAAAAGACAATACAAAAATTGATGAATTTGTAGAAAAAGCTTCTAAAATATCCGGAGTTGCCCAGGCTACGTATGGAACCGATGCAGTAAGTAAACTTATCCACATCTTTGAATCCTTCCGCAAAGGCGGCAGTATTATCGTTTCCGGAATGGCCGTACTTGCGATTTTTCTGATCTACAATACCATTCGATTAACCATTCAGGTACGTCGAGATGAAATATCCATTATGCGAACTGTCGGTGCCTACAACTGGTATATTTCCTTTCCGTTAGTTTTGGAAGGATTGGTGATTGGTTTTTTAGGTGCCATCATTCCGATTGTGCTATGTACAATTGCGTATACGTATTTATATAAGGCAATGAACGGCATGTTTATATCGGAGATGTTTTTAATGATAAAACCATGGCCTTTTGTGTATCAAACAGGCTTGGAACTTTTGGCATTGGGTGTTGTGGTAGGAACTTTAGGTGCGGCCATCGCAACCGGCATATATTTGAGAGGTACACGATGAAAAATAAATTATTAGGCATATTTTGTGCCATATCGATTCTGGTTTCCTCCATACCTGTATATGCCGAAGAGGATTACTCCAATATCGATGAATGGTATGAACGATGCGCTCAACCCCAGACAACAGAAGAAGATGTAGAAGCCTGCCTTGCCTTCCAGGCCAATCAGGAAGAAGTAATGGCGAAATTGATGGATGATATTGATACCTATTCTAATGACATTCAGCATCTTGAAGATAATACCCAGCAAATTGAAGACTTAGCCCGACGGCAAAGAGATCTCACCAATACACTCACAGATCAAATCAATGCCCAGCAGGCATATATTGAATCCATTGAAGCCAACGTTACATCCTTACAGGAATTAATTGACGGTAAGCAGGGGGAAATCAATGTCTGGGATGATCAAATCAAAAATCGTATGCGTTCTGAACAGGCTTCCATCGGAACCAATAAGGTCATTGACTTAATTATGGGAGCCAAAGATTTAAATGATATGATTCGGCGGATTACCGGCTTAGACCGGATTACTCAGAATGATCAATCGCAAATTGATCAGATTAATGTATTGAAGGAAGAGTTAGAAGACCAGCAAGCCGAGTGGCAAAGATTAGTTGACCAGGCCAGTGTGCATAAGCAGAATCTGGAAACAGAACAGGCAAAGGTAGAGCAATTGAAAGGCTCTTTAGAAACATTGGAAGTCGCGTACCGCAAGCAGATTGCCCATCTGCAGGCCAAAAAGCGGGGAGACTTCAATGATATTTCCGCAATATCTGCATTTATGATTTCTCCTAACTATGTAGGAGAATTAGAAGATAACGATTCCTTTATCAATCCCATTGTTCATGGGGAATGGTCAGCCGGTACCTGGATGTATCCGGAAGGAGGATTACATCTCGGTGTGGATTGGGCTGTAGATGTTGGTACCAGCGTTTACGCACCGGCCAATGGGGTAATATTATATGCCAACAATCCAAGTGATTCCTGGAGCGGTTTTCTTGGAAATTGGGATGGCTATCCGGCGGGTGGCGGTAACACCATTGAAATGTTATGCCGTGTAAACGGAACAACCTATGCCGTAAGCTTCGCCCATCTATCACAGGGAGGCTTTAATGTCAAAGCCGGTGATATGGTCATTAAAGGACAGCAGATTGCCTATACCGGAAACTCCGGTAATTCCAGCGGCGGGCATTGCCATATCGAAGTTTATAATTTAGGAGATATGTCTTTAGAAGAGGCTGTTGCCGTGTTTACCTCTACTGCAGACTTCAGCTGGGGTACTACATGGGATAGCACTGCAACAGCCTGTGAAGCAGGGGCTCCGGTTCCATGCAGAGAAAGACCGGAAAATTTCTTTACACCACCGGTGAAGGAGGAAGAGAATGATTGATATTAAAAATGTAAATAAATCCTATCCAAATGGTGTTCATGCGCTAAATAATGTTTCTCTTTATATTGAAGATGGAGAGTTTATCTATATTATCGGATCAACAGGATCCGGTAAAAGTACCATGATTAAACTGCTCAACGGAGAAGAAGTTCCCGATGGAGGAAAGGTTTATGTAAACGGAACCGATGTAGGTGCTCTAAAACATAAGGATGTACCTTATTATCGCCGTAATATTGGCTGTGTATTCCAGGATTACCGCTTACTTCCAACCTTGACGGTCCAGGAAAATATTGCCTTTGCCTTAGAGGTTTTAGGATGGTCAAAAAAGGATATTCGTCAAAGAGTCAGGGAAGTGCTGGAGCTGGTTGACTTGAAGGCCAAAGCACGTGCCTATCCGGATGAATTGTCCGGCGGTCAGCAGCAAAGAGTAACCATCGGAAGAGCAATCGCAAACCGTCCCAAGGTGTTGATTGCCGATGAGCCGACAGGAAACCTCGATCCGGAAAAAAGTATGGAAATCATGGATTTGTTGGAGAAAATCAATAAAGAATACAATACGACCATTGTGATGGTTACGCATGACAGCGTACTTGTTGAAAAGTTTAAAAAGCGTACGATCACACTGGAAAAGGGCTTTATTGTTCATGATTCAGCTAAAGGTGGGTATACTACACTATGAATCGCAAAATAAGAATGGGCTTTTATGCACTGAAATATGCATTTAATGCGATTCGCCATCATTTTGTGCTTAGTATTTCAGCGGTTACTTCTATCACTTTTTCGCTTTTGACGGTTGCCATGTGTGCCGTGATTGGACTCAATATCAGCCGTTTTTCCTCTAATATTACAGGCGATTTAATGATTCATGTGGTACTCAATCCAAGCCGGGATAAGAAAGAGGAAATCGAAGTTATACAAAAGGATTTGGAAGCCCTTGAAAATGTCAAAAGTGTTACCTTCTCGGATAAGGATCAGGAACTGGAAATCATGATTGCTCAAAAAGGGGAAGCGTATGCCAGATATCGCGGTGAAAACAATCCCTTGTCCAATGCCTTTTTTGTGACTCCGGTTGATAATACCAAGATTGAAGAAACAGCTTCTTTGATCCGAAAGGTAAACGGGGTAGATAGTGTAGCGTATGGTGGACAGAGTGTTCATGAGCTGGTAGATGTAATGATAGTGGCAAGAAGAATCGGTTATATACTGGCCATCTTGTTGTTGATATTGTCGGTTTATTTGATATACAATACGATTCGAACAACCATCTATTCCCAACAGGATGAAATCAATGTGATGTCAACCGTAGGAGCTTCCTACCGCTTTATTAAGATTCCTTTTGTAGCACAGGGAATGATCATCGGAATGCTGGGAGCACTCATTCCAACCTTGATGGTGTGGTTTGGATATGCCCATATTTATAAGCGTCTAAACGGTGTCTTTTTTGCGAATATCTTATCGTTAGTAGATGTGACTACCATGCGTGTGCAGGCAGGACTTGGAATTATGGTGTTGGGAATGGTAATTGGCTTTGCGGCCAGTCTTATGGCGGTCACAAGGTATTTAAGAATGAATCGATAAAGGGATAGAAAAATGGATAGAGAAAAGAAAATTAGACAGAGAATCATTGTGATTGCCGTATTGTGCCTGGCTTTTTTTGTGATGGGAATGTCCATTCCATTATTGATGAAGAAGCCAAGCTCGGAGTCTAATACTGAAATGGATAAATTTGAAACTGTTTATGAGCTGTTAACAGATAAATGGTATTATGCCAATCAAGTAGAAGAATTGGACAATATTTTGATTGAAAAAGCCATTTCCGGAATGACCATGTTGGATGAGGACCCACATACCAATTATTTTTCTTTGCAGGAAGCAGAAGCTTTCTCACAGGCTTTATCGGGATCCAATGTCGGTGTAGGTTTCGTCTATGCACCGGATGATAATTCTAACTTTGTGATTCAGGATGTCTTTGTAGGCTCCAGTGCAGATACCGCCGGTCTGCAAAGAGGGGATATTATCACCCAGGTAGATTCCATGGTATGTTCGGAAAATCCTTCCGAAGATATTGTTGCTTATATTCAGAAAAAAGAAGGGAAACAGATTAACATCAAATTTACCCGGGATGGCAATGAAGAAAGCGTAAAGGTAACACCGGGCAGCTACGATACGACTGTTATATGCCGTCTGCACGATGATTATGCAGAAATCATCCTTTCCAGCTTCTCGGAAATGACAGGCCAGACTATGGCCACTGCCCTAGGGCGGGTACAGCAAGCCGGTATCAAAAAGCTGATTTTAGATCTTCGTGACAATACCGGTGGATATTTAAGTGCTGAAGTCGATGTTGCCAGCTCTTTCCTTCCGGAAAAGACTGTTGTCTATAAAGAAAAATTAGCAGATGGAACGATTAAGGAATATAAAACTAACGATACCTATGGTCAGGTTGAACTCGATCAAATTGTGATCTTGCAGAATGAAAATACAGCCAGTGCATCGGAAGCTTTAATCGGAGCTTTAAAAGATACTATTCCGGATAAGGTCACTACGGTAGGATTAAAAACATATGGAAAAGGAACCGAACAGGTATCTATTGCCTTTAAGGATGGAACCTCCATTAAATATACGGTTGCCGAGTGGCTCACACCAAATGAAACCAGTATTAATAATGTTGGCTTTGAACCGGATGTTCCGGTTGACAGTATTTTAGTGGCGTCGGTAGACTATACCGAAATGGCCGAAGATGAATCTTTTGGACCGGATTCTGTCCATTATAATGCGACAGCTTTACAGACCTTCCTTGACTTTTTAGGATATCCTGTAGACCGCACGGATATGTATTTTTCACCGACATCTTCCCAATCATTAGCCCAGTTTCAGGCTGAGAATGGTTTAGAAGCAACCGGTGTTTGTGATCATCAGACATGGGAAGTCTTAAAGGACAAGGTTGTCAAAGAGTACAATGCCCGCAAAGAAAGCATGGATGAGCAGAGAAATAAGGCCATTGAATTATTAGGATGATACAAGAATAAAAATTATCTCCGGGAGTTTGACGCTTCCGGAGTTTATTATGATCTCAAAAACAAATTTTGCGTATAAGAAAATAGAGACAATAGCATATATCGAATATAAATTCGTCGAATTTATATTCGATATGACATACTTTTGTGTAGCAGGAGAGGTTGATATAGGAAATATATTAGAGAACATGAATTTGAGATTTTAAATCGTTTTATGAGTAACAAAAGAACAAGAGCTATGGCTGCTTACGGCCACGGTAGAGTTGGTAAGACAAAACTATACTACTGTTTTAAACGATAAAAAAAATTAAAGATAAGCTATCTGGATTTTTATTATAGATCTGAATGAAGATATTTTCCATCATAATATACGAGGGGCAAAAGGATGAAATCCAGTTCTTTATGTTGAAAATACATCAAAATTGATGTATTCTATTCGTGAAATGAACATTTATGATTATACTACGGCAGGTGGAAAAAATGTAATAATGGATTATATAGAATCACTTCCCCTTGAATTAAAAGTAGAAGTTCTGGCGGTACGACAGCTTATTTATGAGAAAGGAATGGATGCATTTCCTTTGCTTGTGACACGTCAGCTCTACAAAAAATTATGGGAAATAAAGATTTCCCAGGAAAGGGTCATGTATGTGATTCAGGATAAAGAATCAATATATTTCCTAAACATCTGTAAAAAACAAAAGGGAAAAGCAGAAAAACGCGAACTTGATAAAGCTAAAAAACGAGCAAAAGAAGAAGGACTTTTGTGATGGAGGTGATATTATGGCATTCGTAAAAGCAGATTTAAACAAAGAACAGGAAGAATTGCTGAAATTAGTTGATGAGAGCGAAGATGCTAAGAAAGTATATGGAGAGTTTCAAACAAAGATTGCTTTACAGGAGCAATTGATTCGAATGCGGAAAGCTGAAAATATGACACAGAAGGATTTAGCTATAGCGGCCGGCCTTTCTCAGCAGGCTGTAAGCCGGATTGAAAAAGGGTCAGGAGCAACCATTAATTCGCTCATCAAATATCTAAACGGCATAGGATATGCCATTCATTTTAAGAAAGTGTAATATATAGATTTTTTTGTTTTAAATAAGGGCTTATCTGTTTATGGACTTGAGTCAGTATGATTATTTGGCACTCAACTAAGTAATATTATAATTTTTTAGAGACCTGAATAGACTTATTGAATTGTAGGTTTGAAGTGTCGTAAAAAGGCTTTCCATTAAATTAAACGGGGAAAGTACCTTCCATGTATTTGAGAAAACGATATAAAATATTATAAAAAATATAAAGTAGAGAGTATCGAGGTGTTTGATTCCTAGCCAACTAATAACGGAAACGCTAAGCTCTAAAAAAACAGCTGTAAATGAGTGTTAGGCTAAGATATTAATAATAACAATTTAGAAACAATAAGGCCCAGAAGTAAAGAGGGCCTTGTTTTAGATTCTAAAATCTATAAAAGAAGTTTTTAAAAGACGGGTTCAAACACAAATGATGGCTTTTGTATAATAAGGAAAACCTCGACATCTTTTTCACTATAGAATGCACCATGCAGTAGACTTTTCTTTTATTATTTCTTTGCATATAATGAATAAACGGAGGCTTGTATGGAAGAATATAAATTTGAATTAGTATCCGATTATAAACCGAGCGGAGACCAGCCTAAGGCAATCGAAGCTCTGGTAAAAGGAATCAAAGAAAATAAAAAATATCAGGTGTTGATGGGAGCTACCGGAACCGGTAAAACCTTTACCGTTTCCAATGTGATCGCAGCCGTCAATAAACCGACTTTGGTATTTGTACATAATAAGACACTGGCAGGTCAGTTATATTCGGAATTTAAGGAATTCTTTCCGCATAATCGTGTTGAATACTTTGTATCCAACTTCGATTATTATCAACCGGAGGCTTATCTGCCTAAAACAGATACATATATCGATAAATCGACCAAGACCAATGAAGAGTTAGATATGTTAAGAATGGCAGCTGTCAACTCTGTATTAGAAAGACCCGATACCATTATTGTCGCCAGTGTGGCTGCTATTTATGGTGCTTCCAACCCGGAACAATACCGCCATATGATCTTTACACTTCGTGTTGGACAGACCATTGACAGACAGGAATTACTACAGGCTCTTGTTTCCCAACAATATAAAAGAAATGACTTAGACCCACAGCGAGGCACCTTCCGCTTAAGAGGGGATGTCATCGAAATTACCCCGGGACATTCGGATAACTTTATTATCCGTGTAGAGATGTGGGATGATGAAATTGAAAGAATCAGTGAAGTAGATCCTCTGACAGGAAAGATGATTCAGGCTTACCAGGTCTATATTATCTATCCTGCCAATGGATATGCCACCAGTATGGATGTTATGAGACATGCTGCCGATACCATTGAAGAAGAACTGGAAGAAAGACTCCAATATTTTGAAGACAACAATAAGCCGCTTGAAAAGGAGCGCTTGGAGCAGAGATGCCGCTATGATATTGAAGCGCTTCGTGAATTTGGCTTCTGTTCCGGTATTGAAAACTATTCAAGACATATCGATGGAAGAAAACCGGGGGAAAGACCATATACCTTATTTGATTATTTCCCGGATGATTATCTGCTGATTGTCGATGAAAGCCATGTATCTCTTCCACAGGTTAGGGGTATGTACAATGGTGACAGGGCCCGTAAGGAAATATTGGTAGAATATGGATTCCGTCTTCCGTCCGCTTTAGATAATCGTCCGATGCGCTATGAAGAATTCACTTCCAAGATTAATCAGGCGCTCTTTATATCGGCTACTCCGGGTGATTGGGAATTGGAACAGACCCATGGTGAGATCATTGAGCAGATTATCCGCCCTACCGGTTTATTAGATCCGATTGTTGAGGTACGACCTATTGAAGGGCAGATTGATGATTTGGTAGATGAAATAAGAGATCGCATCGCAAAAAATCAGCGTACTTTAATTACCACATTAACTGTGCGTATGGCAGAGGATTTGACATCCTATCTGAAAAATATGGATATCAAGGTTGCCTGGCTTCACCATGAAGTAAAGACCATTGAAAGAACGGAGATTATTCATGATTTACGTCAGGGAAAATACGATGTGCTTGTCGGAATCAACCTATTAAGAGAAGGTTTGGATATTCCGGAAGTATCATTGATTGCGATATTGGATGCCGATAAAGAAGGATTCTTGCGCTCAAAAAGATCATTGGTACAGATTATCGGTCGTGCTGCTCGTAATGCCGAAGGTAAGGTTATCATGTATGCCGATACGATTACCGAAAGTATGCAGTATGCCATTGATGAGACCAAGCGAAGAAGAGATATTCAGGAAGCCTATAATAAGGAACACGGTATTACGCCAAAGACCATCATCAAACCGATTCACGATGTAGTGCGCTCCAAAGAGACAAAGGAAATGACCGCAAAATATCTGAAGAAAAAGAAGATGGGCAAGAAGCAGAAAGAACAGATGATCGCAAACATCGAAAAGGAAATGAAAGAAGCAGCCAGAACGTTAGATTTCGAACGGGCTGCTCAGCTTCGTGATATTTTATTTGAATTAAAAGATGATGACTAAAGTACATCATCTTTTTTAAACCAATGAATCGGTCTTTGGCCGTGTGCTTTTAAAAATTCATTGGCAATTTTAAAGTGATTATTCCCAAAGAATCCTCGATGTGCTGAAAGCGGAGAAGGATGCGGACTTGTGAGAATCAAATGATTGGGATTGTTTAGAAAGCGGCGGGCCTGTATGGCCTTTGAACCCCATAAAAGATAAACAACCGGTCCTTCTTTTTCATTGATTCGCTTTAAAGCTTCATCGGTGAAATTCTGCCATCCGATATTGGCATGGGATAAAGGTTTACCTTCTTCTACGGTTAAGATGGTATTCATTAATAATACACCCTGTTTTGCCCAATCGGTTAAATCACCATTGCGGTTTAATTGGACGTTATATTCATTTCCGATTTCCTTATAGATATTTTTTAAGGAAGGAGGAAGGGCAATTCCCGGCTGTACGGAAAACGCAAAACCATGAGCCTGTCCGGCTCCATGGTATGGATCCTGTCCTAAAATCACAACTTTCGTATCAGCCAGTGAAGTTGTTTTAAAGGCATTAAAAATATTTTCTTTGGCCGGATAAATGTGTTTTGTCTTATATTGTCCGGCAAGCCAATAATTGATCTTATTCAGATATTCTTTTTGAATTTCCTGGTCAAACAGGTCCTGCCAGTCATTGTTCATGTTCATAGCGGTTCACTCTCTTTCGTGATACAATTCTACCATGAATGTAGTTGAAAAAATCGAAAAAATGGAGTCAAAACGGACTAAAAATAAGGATTTAAAGACAATTAGAAAGCTGGCAGATGAATTGATGCCGGATCATGCATCTTTACATAAGATTCAGGTTGGCGGAACCAATGGAAAGGGAAGTACTTCTAAGTGGCTTTCTTTGATGTTAAAAGAAGCAGGATATAAAACAGGTGTTTTTACCAGTCCGCATCTGGTATGTCATACAGAAAGAATCTCTGTTGACGGTAAAGATATATCTTTAGAAGATTGGGAGCGCATCTACGACCGATATGAGGACTTATTTGAAGCCGAAGATTTCAGTATGTTTATGATGGATGCCTGGATGGCCATAGCTTATTTTCTGGAACAGAAGGTGGATATTGCCGTTATGGAAATCGGTATGGGTGGACAGATGGATGCCACAACGGCCTTTGATTATGATGCGGAGGTAATTACCAATATCGGACTTGAACATCAGCAGTATTTGGGAAATACCATTGAAGAGATTGCCACTACTAAGGGGTTTATCTTTAAATCCGGTATTGGCTTAACGACCGAAACAAATCCAAGTGCACTTCGAATTATGAAAGAAATCGCCGATCAAAATCATTGTCCTCTAACAATTGTAGATGCAAAAGCCATTTATAAGGATGAAAGATGTTATGTAGAATGGAATGGTATTTTATATCCGTTTGACTTACCGGAATATCAAGTATCTAATTTCTATTTGGCTTTAAATACTGTGCATCAATTAGGAATTGAATTAACGAAGACGCAATTAGAAAAGGTGATTCAATCCTTTGAAGTAAAAGGACGATTTACCGTATTAAAAGAGCATCCTAAGATTGTGATTGATGGCGCGCATAATATTCATGGAATACGCGCTTTGGTCAAATCTGTGAAGCATTGGGATGGGGATATCTATTTTTCGGTACTGGAAGATAAAAATGCCACCGAAATGTTGGAAGAATTAGAGAAGTTAGGGGCAAAGATTGAACTGGTTCACTTTGATTCCTATCGTCTCTATCCTTTAGAAAAATTAGGATATCCGATCATTGATATGAATACACTCAAAAAAAGATTACAGACTACCGATAGAAATACATTGTTGTGTGGATCTTTGTACTTTATCGGAGATGTGCTGAAAATGGAGATATAGCCGGGGAATACATGTTCTCTGGCTTTTTTTGATTAAAAAACTGCAGCATTAAGATGATATAAATCAACTTAAAAACTGCAGTTTCCTTTATTTACCTAAGCAGAAACGGGAGAATAAGGCATCAAGTAGATCTTCCCGATGTACTTCACCCAGTATTTCTTTTAAATGATCATGGGCTGCCTTAATATCAATTTCAATCAAATCAGGCTCTACAAACATTTCCATGGCCTCTTTAGCTCGTAACATATCTTCCTTTGCGGCATATAGAAGGGCAATCTGTCTTTCATTGGAAATGAGAGGATCTTCTGTCAACATATCCTTTTCATATAAATCATTTAGGGCATCAATTAGTGCCTGAATATTACCGGTGGAAGCACTGATCCAAATGCCTTCACCTTCATTATCAGTCAGATCTGCCTTATTATAGAGAATCAAACGCTGCTTATCTTTTGTCATCTCTAATAACTGTTCATCTTCTTTTTCAAGTGGATGAGACCCATCAAGCACAAGCAGTACTAATTTTGCCTCTGCAAGCTTTTCCTGGCTTTTTTCAATACCGATCTGTTCAATCTTATCTTTAGAATCGCGGATACCGGCGGTATCAATCAAATTCAGCTGTAAGGAACCGATATGAATCTGTCCTTCTACGATATCTCTTGTCGTACCCGCAATATCGGTCACAATCGCCTTATCTTCTTCTAATAAGGCATTCAACAGAGAACTTTTTCCTACATTCGGTTTCCCGATAATAACGGTATCTATGCCTTTCTTGAGCAGCTGACCGGTTTGTGCTCTGGATAGAATCTTATCTAATTGTTGTAACCAGTCCTCTGTCATCGGAAGCAGTTCATCCGTTGTGAGTTGGGCAACATCTTCATATTCCGGATAGTCGATATTTACTTCGATTTGAGCAATTATTTGAAGTAATGAATCTAATAAAGGCTCTAACATCTTGCGAACACTGCCTTTGATTCCATAGATGGCCATATTGGCGGCATTATCATTAGATGCTTCAATCATATCCTGTACGGCTTCAGCCTGGGATAAGTCGATTCTTCCATGATAAAAAGCTCTCTGAGTAAATTCACCGGGCTTAGCTAGATCTGCCCCGTGTTTAAGCACAAGGGTCAATATTTTCCGGGTAATAAAACGTCCGCCATGACAGCTGATTTCTACAATATCTTCTCTTGTATATGTCTTTGGAGCTTTAAATACCGTTACCAAAACTTCATCCACCGGTTTATCTCCATCCATAATAAAGCCATAGTGGACTGTATGACTTTCAAATTGGGTAACATCTTTATCAAAGATGGAATTTACAATATTTATGGCATTATTTCCGCTGACGCGTACGATGGAAATAGCTCCATCGGCTGTTGCCGTTGAAATGGCAGCTATAGTACTTTCAAACATAAGATCACTTTCTTTCTTAAGCCATTTTATCATATCTGATGTATACTGTTGAAGAGGTGAACTTTCATGAAGATTTATTCACAGGATGATATTCAAGAAGTCGCAGCGGCTTTAAAAAATCATAAGATTATCGCTTTTCCTACCGACACGGTATATGGCGTATCGGTATTATATGGGGATATAAACGATTTGGAGGCATTAAAACATGCCAAAAACAGACCGGAGACAAAACCCATCCCAATGATGGTCTCATCAATTGAACAGATGAAGCAGATTGCCAAAGTAGATGAAAGAACCGAAAAAATCGCAAATACATTATTACCGGGAGCATTGACTCTGGTTCTTCCGGTGAAGGAAGATGCAGATCCGCTCTATACCAATGGTATGCCTACGGTAGCTGTTCGTATTCCGGATGCGCCTTTTGTGTTATCGTTAATTGATGAATTAGGTACACCGATCCTTGTGACCAGTGCCAACCAATCCGGTCAAAAGACAGCACTTACCTATCAGGATGTATTAGACCAGCTTCCTAATATTGATGGACTTGTCAAAGGAGAGTGCCATGAACTCCAGGCAAGCACCATAGTTGACTGCACCAAAGAAAATCTTGTGATATTGAGAGAAGGACCGATTTCTTTAGAACAGTTAGAAAAGGCGATTGGATAAAAAATACCCGGGATAAAATTTTCCCGGGTGTAGTTTCTATTTTTCCAGCTGTTTCAGCTCTTCTTCAAATCCTTTGTAGAAGAGCGAGTATTCCTGGATAAGCGGAAACGCGAAGCTTCGAATATCATGGATAAAAATTGGATTAAAAATCTTTAACAGGCAATTTTTCATATTCGCCCTCCTTTCTATGAATGAGAATGTATCACTTTTTTATAAAAAGTGCAAATTATTTACATTCATAAAAGAAAATGATCAAAACAGTTTGACAAAGATTTTTAACTCTTGTACGATAACACACGTAAAGGCTTAGAAGAGGACGAGTACCTTCGGATAATGTTGAAGAGAGCTCTTGGATGGTGAAAAAGAGTACAGGACCGTTGAGAATAAAAACTTGGAGCTGCATGTATTTCCTGCATTAAAGGAAGCACTGTTGATTGACAGTGAGTGAGGCTGTTTAAGCGATTAAACAGTAAATTAGGGTGGTAACACGAGCACTTCGTCCCTATGATGGACGAGGGCTTTTTTTATTTAAAAGGAGAAAGGCTATGGCAGAAAAATTAACAGAACAAGAAAAGGTGCGTCGCCAAAAGATGCAGGATCTGATCGATATGGGTATCGATCCATTTGGTCAGCGTTATGAAAGAGACACAAAATGTGGTGAGATTACCGCAAAGTATGAAAATGCCACAAAAGAAGAATTAGAAGAAAAGGCAGTTAAGGTAAGAATTGCCGGACGTATTATGCGTAAAAGACGCCAGGGTAAAGCCGGATTTATGAACATCCAGGATGTATCTGGCGATATGCAGATTTATGTACGTAAAGATGAAATCGGTGATGACCAATACGAAATCTTTAAAAAGAATGATATCGGAGATATTGTTGGAATCGAAGGAACGGTTATGAAAACCGATCACGGACAGTTATCTGTACGTGCTAAGGAATATACACATTTATCAAAGTCACTTCGTCCGCTTCCGGAAAAGTTCCATGGTTTAACGGATACTGAAGAACGTTTCCGCCGCAGATATGTTGACTTAATCATGAACGAAGAGGCAAAGAAGATTGCCTTAACACGTCCGCGCATTATCCGTGCCATCCAGGAATACTTTGATGGACAGGGATTGATTGAAGTAGAAACACCGGTATTACAGCCAATCTTAGGTGGTGCTGCAGCACGTCCGTTTATCACACACCACAATGCGTTAGACCGTCCGTTCTATTTAAGAATTGCCACTGAGCTGGCATTAAAGCGTTTAATTGTCGGCGGTTTGGAAGGTGTTTATGAAATCGGACGTTTATTCCGTAACGAAGGAATGGATGCCACACATAACCCTGAATTCACAACCGTAGAAGCATATGTTGCCTACAGTGATTTAGATGGCATGATGGATCTGATTGAAGGTTTATTTGACTTTGTAGCTAAGAAGGTATTAGGAACTACCGAAATTACTTATCAGGGACAGGAAATTTCTTTAAAAGCTCCGTTTAAGCGTATCACTATGTGTGAAGCGGTTAAGGAAGCCTGCGGTGTTGATTTCAAACAGGAAATGAGCTATGACGAAGCGAAGAAGATTGCCGAAGAACATGGCATTGAAGTAGAGAAGATTCATAACTCAGTTGGTCATATCATTCAGTTATTCTTCGATAAGTATGTAGAAGAAAATATTGTTCAGCCAACATTTGTATATGAATATCCAATCGAAATCAGTCCGTTAGCTAAGAAGAGCAAGACTGATCCTCGTTTTACCGACCGCTATGAACTTTTCATTTGCGGACATGAATATGCCAACGCATTCTCTGAATTAAACGATCCAATCGATCAGAGAGAACGTTTTGAAAAGCAATTAGAGTTAAGAGAACTCGGTGATGAAGAAGCTAACGAGATGGATGTTGACTATGTTGAAGCATTGGAGTACGGTATGCCTCCTACCGGTGGTGTAGGTCTTGGAATTGACCGTTTCGTAATGTTACTCACAGACCAGAGAACCATCCGTGAAGTATTGTTGTTCCCACATATGAAGGATAGAAGCTAACAGTTATATATAATCGGGCTTAGTCTTTTTCCACAAAACAGTAGGGAAATCAAAAACGAAATATGAACATAAGGATCCTGTTTAATATTGAAAAGGGATCCTTTCTTGTTTCATACATGCAGCCTAGAGGGTGCAATACCATTTTTCACGGTATATAATATTTTCAAAGAATATCTTTGCGACTGTTTATAGTGGCTCTGAACAGAACACGATAAATCGGAATTTCATTCTGCAGACAGGAGGTCAAAATGAAAACATACATTATAACCGGGGCAAATTCCGGGCTTGGGTTTGAAACAGCGAAAAGAATCGCAAAAAAAGGATACCGGGTGATTCTTGCATGCCGGAATCTGGAAAAAGGATATGCTGCGGTTGATGCCATTAAATCAGAGACAGGAAACGAAAATATTGAATCTCGTCAGCTTGATCTGGCATCATTGGATTCTGTCAGAAGTTTTGCGGAAGAATTGAAGGATACCGCAATATACGCGCTGGATAACAATGCGGGAATTTCCGGGATGAAGACCGGAACAACAGAGGATGGTTATGATATTGTCTTCCAGAGCAATCATCTGGGGCATTTCCTGCTTACGAATCTGCTCCTTCCGCAGATCGAGGATGATGGAAGAATCCTTAATATATCCAGTGACATGCATAACCCGCCTTATGGAGAACTTGTCTGGAAAGGTGCAGAGATCCTTGCTCATCCGACAGAAGAAATCATGAAACAGAGATATTATTATTCCAAACTTTGCAATTTGTATTTTACGTATGAACTCTCCAGAAAACTGCGGGAAGAAGGCAGCCATATCACTGTTAGCGCACTCAACCCCGGTTTCATGGGTGAAACCAATCTTGCCGGTGGCAATATGACAAAGGAACGGATCGAACAGGTGAAACAGACTATGCCTGAAAGATTCGGCGAACTTTCGGTGTCGGCACAGGCTGCTGCAGACATTCTGACAGAGGATCGTTATTTGTCCTCTGAAGCACTGTACTATGATCGCAGTACAAATACTGCCAGGACTTCACTGCTTTCCTATGTGGAGGAAAACGCAAAAGAACTCTGAGGTGCAAGCATGAAACTTTCAGGACTTCGATAAATTCC
>JAGAWH010000018.1 GCA_017941505.1 Faecalicoccus sp.
AAGAAAAAATATTTGAAGAACTAATAAATTCTGATAATTGTTGTGATAAAATACTCATGTGATATTCCTTTCTGGTTTTTTGGTTCATTATCATTATAGGAATATCACTTTTTTTTATTCCACACTTATTTTACACTATCTGTCATCTTTTTTTTGTACCATAATATAAAAAATACTTTATAATAAAAATAGAGCTGTATTCATGGAGTGGAGCAGATAGAGCCTTTTCTGCTTCAAATTTAGATCGAAAGATAATGGAGGGGATCAAATGAAAAAGATTACACCGATTATTATTTCATTGATTATGTTATTGTCGGGGTGTGCTGTTAAAACGGACCTATCCGGCAGTGAGTATGTCGGAAAATGGCAGGCCGTTAAGATTGTCTCAACTGAAGATACAATAAAAGATGAGTTAGAGATTCATGGCGGCGGCTCGGATAAGGTGCTGCAGCATCTTATAGAGTCCGGAATATTACTTCCGGATGGCAAGCTCAATCTGGCAGGACTATCCAATTCCAGTGATTTATCCGATACAACACTTACACTAAAGAAAGATGGCGTATCTGTAATGGAAGTGTATGGCAGGGCAACCACCGGATATTGGGAAGAAATGAATGACGGTATTAAAATTATTGGTCGATCACGTGAATACAAGGCAACAAAGAATGATGACGGCACAATTACGGTAGAACGTTACGGTGCCATAATCACTTATAAAAAACTATAAAGGAGATAATAATTATGGGATTATTACAAGCAGCTATTGGATCAGCAAGCGGTGTGCTCTCTGATCAATGGAAAGAGTTTTTCTACTGTGATGCTTTAGACAAAGACGTATTGGTAGTAAAAGGTAAAAAACGAGTATCTTCGCATTCATCAAACAGAGGCAGCGACAATATCATCACTAAAGGCTCAGGAATTGCAGTTGCCGATGGTCAATGTATGATTATTGTTGAACAGGGAAAAGTAGTTGAAGTATGTGCTGAACCTGGCGAATACACATATGATTCATCTACAGAACCGAGCATTTTCTGCGGAAATCTGGGAGATGGTATTATGGAAACCTTCAAACAGATCGGAAAACGTTTCACTTACGGTGGTGAAGCTCCAAAGGATCAGAGAATTTATTATTTCAACACAAAAGAAATTACCGACAACAAATTTGGTACAGCGAACCCTATTATGTTCCGTATCGTAGATGACCGCATCAACTTAGATTTAGATGCAAGCGTTCGCTGCAACGGTATGTATTCTTATAAGATTACCGACCCAATCTTATTCTATACAAATGTATGTGGAAATGTTGCAGGCAGCTATACCCGCTCTGAAATCGATCAGCAGTTAAAGACAGAATTTATCAGCGCATTACAGCCTGCTTTCGCACAATTATCTGCAAAGAAAATGCGTCCGAATGAAATTCCGGCACATACAGATGATTTGTGCGAGGCGATGAACTCTGTTTTGACAAAGAAGTGGTCTGAGCTTCGCGGTATTTCGATTGTTTCTATCGCAATGAATCCAATCACATTGCCGGAAGACTACCAGAAGATGATTGCCGACGCACAGCGTGCAGCTATGCTTAAAGATCCGACAATGGCAGCAGCTACGATGTTGAACGCAAAGGCAGACGCAATGAGAGATGCAGCCAACAACTCAGCAGGCGCTATGACCGGTTTTATGGGAATGAATATGGCAGGCGCACAGGGCGGCGATATTGACATCCAGGGCTTATACGCTATGGGAAATAAAAAAGAAGAAACTACCCAGGCAAATATGAAAGTCAATGACAAACCGACATGGACCTGCGAATGCGGTACTTTGAATACCGGTAAATTCTGTGCTGAATGCGGAAAACCGAAACCGGCAGATGCAGATGGATGGACATGTGAGTGCGGTACAGTGAACAAAGGTAAGTTCTGCTCCGAATGCGGAAAACCAAAACCTGCAAGCGCACCGAAATATGTATGCGACAAGTGTGGATGGGAACCGGAAGATCCGTTTAACCCTCCGAAATTCTGTCCGGAATGCGGAGACCCATTTGACGAAAAGGATCGCCGATAAAAGGTGAAATATGGCTGATTTACAGGAATTTAAATGCCCGAATTGCGGCGGCTCGATGGAGTTTGACCCCAGTTTACAGCAGTTAAAATGTCCTTAGTGTGATACCGTAATCAGCATCGATGAGTACCAGAAATTAAATCAAGAACCAGACATTCCTCCGGCATTGCCGGAGGAATCTCGTACATGGGATGATGATGAGACCAAACATCTCCGCTTATATGTTTGTAACTCGTGCGGCGGTGAAATCGTAGCTCATGAATCCCTGGGAGCATCATCCTGTCCTTTCTGTGGCAACCCGGTTGTGATGAAGGGACAGTTTACCGGTGACTTAAAGCCGGATTATGTGATTCCTTTTAAATTGAATAAGGATCAGGCAAAGCAGCAATATATGCAGCATCTGCAGGGAAAGCCTTTTTTGCCTGCGATTTTTAAGGATGAGAACCATATTGATGAAATTAAAGGAATCTATGTACCATTTTGGCTTGTTGATGCAGATGTAGATGCAGACATTCAATATGCGGCTACGACTACAAGGTCATGGAGTGATGCAAGATATCGGTATACGGAAACCAAACATTATGTATTGGATAGAGAAGGTTCCGTATCCTTTTCCAATGTTCCCAAAGATGCATCAAAAGAGATCGATGATGCGATGATGGAGTCCATCGAGCCTTTTGATATGTCGGAGGCAGTATCGTTCCAAACAGCATATCTTGCTGGATATTTTGCGAATCGATATGATGAACAGATTAACGAAAGCATGGAGAGAATACGCCAGCGTGTGAAAACCAGTACGGAATCCATATTCAGGGATTCAACTTCCGGTTTTGGTTCCGTAGTTGTTCAAAGCAGCAGAGTGAATTTGAAAAACACCGGCTATCGCTATGTGTTATATCCGGTATGGCTGCTTAACACGACCTGGAATGACCAGCATTTCCATTTTGCGATGAATGGACAGACAGGGAAATTTGTAGGAAACCTTCCTGCCGATAATAAGGCATATTGGAAATTTGTGGTTCTCTGGGGAATTGTGATTGCGGTAGGAATTTATGCCCTGCTGTGGGCTATATTGTTGATATAGGGGGTGCTTATAATGAAAAAGTGGATAAGCACCTTAGCAGTTATTTTATTAACTTTATTTTCTTTTCAACCGGTTAAAGCGGATTCGGATCAGGTCTATGTCATTGATGAAGTCAATGTGATTTCAGAAACCTATCTGACCCCTTTAAACAGTAAAGGCCAGCAGATTTATGAAGATACCGGTATGGTAGTCAGCTGTTTGTTAGCTTCTCACGATGAGAGTGTTGGTTTAATCGATTACGTTAAGGCTAAATACAGCGAGTACTATGGCGATGCTGACGGTATTATGCTGGGGATGGATGATAAATTATGGTGGATTTACTGCTCCGGCAAGGCAGCGGATTATGTCGACAGCGCAACTGAAAATCGCCTGTGGAGAATTTTTTCCGATAATCAATATTATGATGAGGCGATTTCCGATTATATGGATGCGGCTGCTCAATTGTTCAGCACCGGGCAGGCTCCCATACCGACCATTCCGGAAACCAGACAGAAACCTCTGCTGGTGGATGACGGAGATTTATTAACGAGCGGTGAAGAAAGCGAGCTGTTATCGCTGCTTGAGAATTTATCCGAAAAACAGCAGTCGGATATTGCGGTTGTTACGGTTAATTCTCTAAATGGACAAAGTGCTCAGGATTTTGCGGACGATTACTATGACTACAACGGCTATGGTTACGGTTCCACAGACAGCGGAATTATGCTGGTGGTATGTCTGCCGACAAGAGACTATGCTTTGACAACACATGGTGATGCCAGAGATTTATTGTCTGACAGGTCACTCGACTATATCGAAGACGCGTTTGTTTCCAAATTGAGTGCCGGGGATTATTATGGTGCATTTAAGGCTTATGCCAATATGACCGATGCCAGATTGGATGAAGAAAGAAACCCAACTCCGCCTTCGGTTTCTCCGATTTGGATACCTGTCTGCCTGCTGATCGGATTTAGTATATCCGGGGTTATCGGCAGCTCCAGAAAGTCAAAGCTGAAAACAGTTGCTCTGCAGTATGAAGCCAATAATTACTACAATAGGCGATCTTTACGTTTAAGACGTAAAACCAACAATTACATAAACAGTACGATGAGTCGAATTCCACTTCACACTGACGATGGACCATCCAGAGGCGGTGGCGGCGGACACACCTTCCATGTCAGCTCTTCAGGCAGAGTTCATGGGGGCCGGTCCGGAAAGTTCTAAGGATTTGACAAAGTGCTTAAGTTATTTTAAAGTAATCTTGGGATAGTATGTCCCGAGATTACTTTTTTTTCTCGGAAATTCTTTATAAGGGGATTTATCATATCAAAATATATTGCAGGAGAACAAATATGAAAATACGATGGCTGAGTGTCGTCGTTTGTTTGTGCATGGCAGTTCTTACGGGCTCTACTACTGTTATGGCCTCACAGAACAATCAAATCATTCCCGGAGAACTGTTTCTTTGGAAGATGGCTTCGGGTTGGACAGAACTACCGACAAAAGACGGAACCATTACCGTCTATTACGCAAACGGACATTTGACACACGGACAGGCAAATATTGACGGAGAATGGTATTATTTCGATGGCGAGACCGGAGCTATGGCTACCGGCTTAGTCGAAATCCCGAAGAAATATGAACCGCAGGGAGCGAAAACCTGCTACTTTGGGGATGATGGGAAACGCATGTCCGGCTGGATCGAATTTGATGAGGGCAGACGATATTTCAATCATGATACCGGAGCTATGGCAGTTGGTAAAACTGTCATTCCCGGAGAAGATACAGACAGCGGGAACGAAGAAGTATTTTACTTCAATGATGATGGAATACAAGCTTTTGGGGAATTGCTGGTGGACGATGAATGGATATATATTGATCCGGTTACCGGACATCCACTTGATTGGATTCGCTATCCGGAAGATGCCGAAGACCAGGACGCCCGCATGGCTAATAATGCCATTATGGTATGGATGTATTTCAAGTCAAAAGGATGGACGATGGAAGCTGTTGCCGGAATGCTTGGAAACATGCAGATGGAATCCATGATCAATCCTACAAGTACCGACGGTATTGCCTACGGTTTAGTGCAATGGACGCCGATCAGCAAATTAGAACAATGGTGCATTGATGAAAACTATATGTTGGAAGATGGCCGTGGACAGTGCGCCCGCATCCAATATGAGATGGAAAATGAGATTCAATGGTTCACATCGGACTACAGCATGACCTTTAGGGAATATTCACAGAATGCCGGTGATCCGCAGGAATTAGCCCACGTATTTATGGCAAACTATGAACGTCCTTATTACTTCAGCTATTGGGAAAGGGCAACCTTTGCCCAGTATTGGTATGATTATTTAAAAACTGTATTTCCAAATGGCTAATACCGAGCGAAAGCTCGGTTTTTTCGTTATAATATTTATTAGGAGATGATATATATGCCAACAGGAATTTCAGACGTAAAATATGAACATTTAGATCAAATCTGCCTATCCGCAAGAACAATATTTGATGAATTGGTTGAAGCTGCGCATCCGGAAGTCGGAGATATACTTGTAGTTGGCTGTTCTTCCAGTGAAGTGGCAGCCCATAAAATCGGTACCTTTTCCAGTGAAGAAATCGGAAAGGCGTTATTTGATACTTTAAATAATGCCTGCAAAGAAAAAGGGCTGTATCTGGCATGCCAGTGCTGTGAGCATTTAAATCGGGCGCTTATCGTGGAGAAAAAATGCGCAAAAGAAAAAGACCTGGAAATGGTCAATGTCAAACCTCAGCTTAAGGCCGGGGGATCATTTTCAACAGCTGCTTTCAATGGCTTTGATCAAGCCGTTGCGGTAGAACATATCAAAGCGGATTTAGGAATTGATATTGGAGATACACTCATCGGTATGCACCTAAAGGATGTGGCAGTGCCGGTTCGAGTTTCTTTAAAATCCATTGGGAACGCGCATGTGGTATGTGCAAGAACCCGCCTAAAATATATTGGTGGACCAAGAGCGGCTTATCAATAAATACTAGAAGATACTGTTGTTAAATAGATGATACATGATTTCGGTTAATGATTGTTTGGATGTATCCGGGTACCTGACAAAGCTTTTCACAATCCCGGTTAATGCTCCCGCAATATAATTAGCCTTATATACCTTTTCCTTCTCGGAAGCAGCCGATATAAAACAATCGCAATTCGTTAAAGAATCATAGACGCTGTTATAAAAAAGATAAGTGATGTTGTTCTGTACCAATAGGGCCAGAAAATCGCGGTTTTCATAAATATAATCGGCATAGTTTTCTGAGAATTGCCGCAAATAGGAAGGTTCTTTGTGAAATGCCGGTGCTTTGCAGCAATGCCGCTCAGAGAGCGTAAAAAGAACTACGTTTTCTCTGTAGCTGAATAGTGTATAGAAGGTTTGCCGGGAAATACCGGCTTCTTTACATAACTCGCTGACGCTGATCTCGACAAATGGCTTTTCGGACATCAGCCGAAGGAGAGCATCCGCAATTTGTTCCTGAGATGTTAGAGCTGTTTTATTGGAACCGCAATACATAATTTCACCTAATCCTTTATATGTAAAAAATTATAGAATTAAACTTGACAATTGTAAAGGATAGATGTATCTTATTTTTACAGTAAACTTGACAAGTGTCCAACGACATTTGTCAATATTTTTACCGTGAAATTAGCACTCTTTAAAAAAGAGTGACAAAGGAGGGTTACAATGGCAGTTTTACCAATATACAACGCAATCACATTACCGGAATCGAATTTATATATGAAGACCGATTCGTATACAAAACTGACAGGGAAAGCACCTTATTTGGATGAGAAGGTTACCTTGATTATTTCCAAAAAGGAAATCGGACGAAAAGGTTTCCATTCCGATAGCTTCTATCCAATCGGACTTACCGGAACTATTGAAGAAGTCAATGAAAACGGATATATCATGATACGGACAAGAAAACGCGTCAATATTGATGATGTATATATTTATCTGGGAGGAAAAATTGAATTATCTACCTCGACACGTATCGAAATCGATGATTTAGATAAGGAAGACGCACGAAACCGTCTGGCAAGATTAAAGGGAGATATCCTTCGTATCGCCGAAAAGAATCAATGGGGGCAGGCAATCCGTGCCTATGTGAACCGCTGGATCTCTATTGCGGATATCGCTTCAGCGATGTCTCCGTGGATGATCAATTCCAATGAGGAAAAATATGCGCTGCTGGCAGAAGATTCGCTGCAGGAGCGTTTCAATAAAACAGAAAAGATCATTTATGAAAACATGGAAATGATCCAGGTACAGTCCCAGGCCCAGAATGCCCAGGAGGAAGAGTACCAGAAAATTTATCGTGAATCTGCGATTAAGAAACAGATGGAATATCTTCAAAAAGAATTGGATGAGATGCATCCGGAAAATGTTTCTGATTTAAGACGACTGGAAATTAAGGTGAAAGAGCTTCCGATGAACGAAAGCGCCAAAAAGGAAGCACAGAAAATCTTGAACCGTTTAAAAAGTGAAGGGCAGAATAGTGCGGAATCCGGAATGTTGATGGATTATATGGACTATTTAACATCCTTACCTTGGAAAAAAGAAGAGAAAAAAGATATTCATTTAGATGAAGCAAGAGAAATCTTAGAAGCCGATCATTTCGGTTTGGATAAGGTAAAGAATCGTATTATTGAACAGATTGCGGTAATGAATTTAAAAGGCCAGCAATCCGGTTCGATCCTGTTATTTGTAGGTGCACCGGGTACCGGTAAGACAAGTATCGGACAGAGTATCGCAAAGGCATTAGGCAGAGAATATGTGCGCATTTCTTTGGGCGGTGTTCGTGATGAAGCGGATATCCGCGGACATAGACGTACTTATATCGGAGCAATGGCGGGTCGTATTATGGATGGTATTCAAAAAAGCGGCGTGTCCAATCCGGTTATGGTTTTAGATGAAGTGGATAAATTATCCATGTCTTATAACGGGGATCCGGCAAGTGCTTTATTAGAGGTATTAGATCCGGAACAGAACCATACATTTACCGATCACTATTTAAATGTACCGTTTGATTTATCGGATGTATTCTTCATCTGTACGGCAAACTCATTAGATACGATTCCGGAACCATTGTTGAATCGTATGGAATTGATTCAATTCAGAGGCTATACGCCAATTGAAAAAGAAGAGATCGCCAAACAGCATCTGCTTCCAAAGGCAATGAGTGCTGTCGGATTAAAGGAAGACCAGCTTACAGTAGATGATGCAGCTATTGAAAAAGTGATTTCCGATTATACAAGAGAAGCCGGCGTACGTGGCTTGAAAAAGCGCATGGATATGATTTGCCGTCAGGCAGCCGTTGCGATTGTATCCGAAAAAGAGGAAGTCGTACACGTAACCGAAGACAACCTCAGTGAATATATGGATATGAATCCAATCACACACAAAAGTGTACCGGAAACGGCTAAGGCCGGTGTTGTGACAGGATTGGCATGGACAAGTGTCGGTGGAGAAATTCTCTACATTGAAACGATGTTTACGAAAGGAAACGGCAAATTAACCGTAACCGGCCAGCTTGGTGATGTGATGAAAGAATCCGCTCAGATTGCGATCAGCTTAGTGAAATCCTTCTTCCCGGAAAAGGCTGATATGTTTGAAAAGAATGACTTACATATTCATGTACCGGATGGTGCTACTCCAAAAGATGGACCATCTGCCGGTATTACGTTAACTACCGCTTTATCTTCCCTTGTGAGCGGTGTTGCGGTTGATCCGCACATCGCAATGACAGGAGAAGTATCCCTGCAGGGAAATGTGAATCCAATCGGAGGACTCCCGGAAAAACTGATGGCAGCCCAGCGCTCCGGTGTTAAAAAGGTATTTATACCGATCGACAACAAACCGGATCTAAAGGATGTTGCCAAAGAAGTTAAGGACCAGTTAGAAATTGTTCCGGTAACTACCGTAAAAGATGTTTTGGATGCACTTGAAATTCACCCTGCGTTTGTGAAAGCATAAGGACTGTTCATTCAGTCCTTTTTTCATGTAAAATAGATGCAAAGGAGGGCCGTATATGCGAAAGTTATCCCTGTTTGTAGTCTTTAGTATCATTCTATCCTTGATTGCGGGATGCTCATCCGGAGAACCTTCTGAAGAAGAGTTTGCGACTGTTGAGCCATCCATAGAAGTCGTTGATCCAAGTACAATTGAAGAAGATTTAATTGCCTTCCTGGATTGGTTTGGCTGGTATTCTCTATCGGGAAACAGTGTATTTGACTCCGAAAACATCGATGAAAATTCCAATGTGATGAATCTGGCATTTACCCATTGTGTGGATTTTGATTCCTATCCGGGAGAAACTGCTCAAAGGTTTCAAAAAGATCCATCCGGAAAGTTGGACTATTGCGATATCTTTGAAGAATCGAAAACCGATTGGATCTTAACCAATATCTTCCATTATTCAGATTCCGATCTTGAAACAATAAAATCTGCTTCTTCCGATCAATATTATCTGGATGGGGGATATTATTATGTGAAAACCGGTGGTGTAGGCGGAGGTTATATTTCAAAGCCGCTTTATGTTTGGAAAGATGGAAACTTACTAAAAATCATCTTTGCCCAATATCAGGGCGATGTTATGGTGTCTCTTTCGGGAATGAAATACGCGGTTGTATCAAAAGATGAAATCGATGGAAGCTCTTATTGGACTTTACATTATTGGTCCAATGAAATCCCATCAAGTTCTTTACAGGAAGATTTGGCAGCAGAAGGAAACTGGAGTGTTTCAGACGATGCATCAAAATCATTAGTAATTGATGCACAAAAGAATAACACGTTACCGATTCATGTCACTTTAGAAAAAGGGGCCGGCTTCAGCACGGATGCCTATATTCAGGAAGACGCTAAAACAGCGGTATTTGCGGATATAAACACAAAATATGTCGGCTGGCTGGAATTTAAAGAAGATACGGTTGTATTACATGTATGTACCGATACGATGGATGAACAATCCTTTGAATTTAAAAAGACAGATACAATAACTTCAACTCAAAGCGAAGAACCGTTTTCTATTACCGGAGAAGAGCTGGAGAATTGGATTGCCTTTATTCGTGAATGTTACTATACACCGGGAAGCCTTGATACCAAAATCGTATTAGAGAACGGAACAGATGGCTGGAATTACAGTCGGGAATATTATTATCATGACGGTCAGTTTATCTTTGCGTTTATCTACAACGGAACGGAAGAACATCGCTTATATTTCAAAGATAATCATATGATCCGCTACATTGATGAAAGTCATACCACTTTCGATTTTCCAAATTTAGAAGCTTTTGCCGATTGGGAAAAAAGGGCACTGGATGAAGCATTAAAATATTCTACTTCTGAACCATCTGCCTGGAAGGGAACCTGGAAAGCAGAGGATGGAGAATATATCGATATTAACGATGTGAGTGACAAAGGCTTTACGATGACATACAGCGGATATAAAGCCGATGGTTCCTCTATGTTTCATGCTGATCATGCGATGGCCTTTAGCGACTCATCCCGCTTAAAAGCAGTTGAAACCGACCAATCTGCAGCCGATATGAGCTGGAGATATTCTGTTACTTTGAGCGGAAATACGTTAATTCTTTCTTCGCGATATCCGGATAAAACATTCTATCGGCAGTAATTATGGTATACTTTAAACAGAGGTGTGGAATATGAAAGAATTTAAGATGGATACAGATATTGACCATGTTGAAGAGTGGTTAAATAATTTAAGCAAACAGGGAAAGGCCATGATTGGCTGCAGCGCAAATGTTTATGAATTTGAAGATGCAGCTCCGGGAAAATATGAATATCATATTGGGTTTATCCGCAATATGAAACCGGATTATGTCAATCTTTGGATCTACGACTTATCCAAACAGGGAATCGAATTTGTCGCAAAAGATAATATGTGGATTTATTTTAGAAGCACGCAGCCTTTCTCTTTATATCCTACGACAAAAGAGCGCTCTAATGTTTTGAAGGATATTCGAAATCTCTATTTGGAGATATCTACCGCATTTGTGACGCTTGCCGCCATCATTGGCTGGTTTACTTCAAAAAGTAAAACGAAAAAGAAAACCGTACCGTATTTTATATCAGCAGTATTAGGACTTTGCGGTGGGTTCTATGCCGTACAGTTTGGAAAATACGAGAAGAAATTAATCGCAGATAAAAAAGCGGAAAAGGCATTAGATTGATAAAGGAGAGGAACAAAGTCCTCTCCTTTTAATCTACATTCATACGCAAGATCCAATTTGTCTTCGTAATCTTCCAATAGCTCCAAATGGTTTTAATTAGATAATCAATTCGTAAAGATAAGTAAATCCAGAATGGATCTGCTTTAAGGACCAGGGCAACTAATATGCCTGCCGGAATATTCACCAGCCAGCATGATAATAAATCAACTTTTGTGACAGCTTTTGCCTGTCCGCCGCCGCGAAGAACACCCTTGGTAAGAATGATCTGGAAGGCATTAAATAAAATACCGATTGCTGCGGCAAAGGATAATTCATAGGCAACCGCTCTTGTCTGTTCAGAAACATTAAAGAAATTAATGATAAATGGGGCAATCGCAACTGTTAAAACAGCAGATACGATTCCAATCACAAACGCAATCATGATGAAATATCGCGAGTATTCTTTGGCTTTGTCAAAGTGTTTAGCACCGATTTCATGTCCGATAATTACGCTTCCACCCATTGCGATTCCAAATAGAAACAGTGAGGACAGTGTCCACGCATTATGGATGATGGAATTGGCTGCAATATAGTAGGCCGATACACGTCCGGTAATCATAGCTGCAGCCGAAACATTTAAGTTTCCGGTTACTTCACTGATTAAGCTCGGTGTACCTAATTTAATCAAATCGCTGCGCATTAACGGCTCCATCACAAGGCGGATATCCGGGATACGGAAGCCCAGCTTATTTTCTTTTAACATATATATAGCCGCAATCAAAAATTCTGTGATTCGTGCCATTACCGTTCCAAGTGCCGCCCCAGCCAGTCCCATGGCCGGAGCCCCCAGGTTACCGAAGATAAAGATCCAGTTAAAGAACACATTGGCCAGACACGCCGCAAAAGAAGCATAGAATCCTAATTTATTGACTCCGCATGTACGAAGAATCGAAATAATTCCATGCGATATAGCTTGTATCAATAAAGAGAATGATAAGACTTGAAGATAGATGGCACCATCTTTGATAATTCCTGCATCGTCGGTATAGATGTTTAGAATTTGTGATGGAAACAGAAAGGAAAGTAAGAAAAAGACAACGCCGATCACAAAACAGATCTTAATCACAAAGGCCATGATCTTCTTTACTTTATCCGGCTTATCGTTACCCCAGGCTTGAGCTGCAATGATTAATGCGGCATTGTTGATACCCATACCGACTGTCATCGCAAGATAGGGGAACTGCGTGCCGATATTTACGGCAGATAAGGCAACATCTCCCATTGTACCTACCATAATGGTATCAATGAGATTGACAATCATATTGACAGCTGACTGAAGTCCCAAAGGAAGCGCAACGCCGACTAACTTCTTTAAAAAGTCGCGGTCTTGAAATACTTTCGCTACTGTCGACATATTAAATCACAATACCCTTTGTATGATCGATTTCATGTTGAATTGTTTGAGCGGTAAAACCGGTAAAAGTTTCGGTGCAGGGCTCAAAATTAATATTACGGTAACGAACGGTTATGGTATTATAACGCAAGGCTTGATGAGGCTCACTTAGGCAGATACAGTGTTCTTCTGCTTGGTAAGGATCTTTTTTATCAATAATTACAGGATTGATCATAATTTCATCCGTAATCCCATTATGGATAAGAATAATGTTTTTTCTTTCACCAATCATATTGGCTGCCATGCCGGTGCAATAGCCGCGACCCTGGTGCGCATAGTTCCAATTATGGAATGTATCCAGTAAATCGTTAATAACCTTGACGTCTTTTTTGGAAGCAGGCGAGGATTTTAAACTTAAAAACTTTTCGTCTTTGACTAATTCTCTTATCATACTTATCACCCACATAAGAATACATGATTTTTTCTTTGATTGAAATAAAAAAGCTCATATAAGAGCTTTTACAGAATTGTTTTAAAGAAAGGGATCTTTTTTAGAATCCAGACAACGAGCCAGGAAACCAAAAGGATACCTACAATAAATAGCGGAATCATAAATACAGTTCCGGATACAAAAGGATTTACTTTCCATATCCGCAATAGAATGCGGATAAACAGAAAGTGAATCAAATAAATCCCAAAAGAAACAGAGTCAAGCTGACAAACAATCTTATGGAATGTGTTTTCTTTGATTTGAATATGCTTAAATAATGAAAATAGTCCAATTGACTGCAAAACAATCGGTAAAGCAGGATAGCCCCATAAGCTGTCCAGATTAGCGATATTTTTTGTGTAGAACAGATATGTCGTTCCAATCACAAAGGCAGTCGATAATACCGTTAATAAGATGGCAGTCATAAAGGATACCGGTATGATATCTTTTGAAATACAATATCCAAGTAACATATAAACCGGATAAATAGTCGCAATATGAATATAAAATCCAACATTCAATCCCATAAAGGAAGTTAAACGAAGGACAGATAAGAATATTACGCCTACCAGTGTCAAATAACGAAGCTCTGTATCGGAGCACACTTTTGTGACAGCCTTCATACCCGGTAAGATGAGATATAAGCCGATCAACAGATATAAATACCATAGATGGGACCAGCTGGTTCCGGTAATAAATTTATAAAGAGCATCCAGAATGATTTGAACAGAAAAAGCTTCTTGATTTAAAATCATATCCACAAAGCGGTAAAAGATGCAGAACAACAACAATGCTGATAGAATGCGTCTTACATATTGATGAAACAACTTCGATAGTGAAACATCCCGTTTTGGGTCTAATAACAGTGCTCCGGTAATCATCACAAATGAAGGGACTGCCCACATCAGGTTGTTAGTCACAGAATTAACAGCTGCAGTGATGGATGGATTTAACTCAGCCTGATGAACGGTAAACAGTGAGAATACTGTATGTAAGATAATGATGCCGATACAGGCAAATGAACGCAAATAAGAGAAGTAATAAATTACTTCTCTTTGATTGTTTTTAGACATATTAGTTCAAATCTGAATCCGTGATTCCGGTTAAGCATCCATCATCTGCAGGAACTGTAGCTCCACCATCATCATATACCGGAGTATCATATACCGGTTCTGAATAAACTTCAACCGGAGCTTCTTCTACAACAGGAGCTTGTTCAACAACAACTTCCTCTGTTGTTTCTTCTTCCTTCTTTTCTTCTTTGGTGCTGACTTTGTTTCCATCCTTATCGGAATATTCAACATAGGCTGTATCACCATCTAAGAAAAGGGCAATGGATGTCATGTTTTCCAGTTCTAAACTGTTAATGGTGTAGCTTTTTTCATCAGCCGTAAATTGAATGTCGTATTTTGTACCTTTCTTAGCTTCCGGATAGAGATCAACTTTGGCACCATCCTTGATATCTTTTTCTAAAAGATTATCGCCGAATTCTTTGTCATCAGCAGATTTAACCTGGATTGATGTGATGGTCTTAGAAGTGCTGTTGGTAAAAGAAAGTACTTCTCCTTCTTTTTCTTCTGTTTTTTCAACGACTTCTTCTTTCTTTTCTTCTGTGTTGGAGCTGCACCCTGCTAAGATCATGGATAAACTTAACATACCCGCAAATAATAATTTTGTGTTTTTCATACTGTCCTCCCCTTAATTCATTCTGTTCCATTCATAATAACGTAATGTGCCGGATGCACCATACGTCACAAAGTAGCCATTTCTTCCTAATTCTTTTTCAAAATCCGGATCGACTACATATAATATACCGTCTACAATGACTTCTAACCAGGAGTGGTGGATAGGACCGTAAGCGGATGTCATGTGTGTTCCGGCTACTTGATGGATATCATAATTCATCAATAACCCCATTTCATAGACAACAGCCGCAAATACATAACAGTTTCCTAATCCGGTTTCAAAACCGTATTGCGCATACCAATCCGAACCAAGAGCGGGATTTTCCACCATTCTTTGATAGGTGATATTTTGAATGGCCCAATCATAGCCTGCTCTTAAATTCCATCCGACCGTATTTAAGATATTTCGCGCATAGTTTAATGCAGGGGATGTATTCACTCTTCCATCCGGTCCGATGATTCTTCCGTCAACGATTCGGTTTGTGACCATATGGCCGTCTTCAAAATAAAAATCATAGTTGTAGATTTTCTGCCAGCTTTGGGCAATATCTTCCTTGACATAGTAAGTATCGCCTTCACCATAGGTAATGGTACTGCCGGTATTGGTAGTATATACTTTATTTAAAGTAATCTCAATGGCTTCAATGGCTCTATTTTGACCGGTTGTACCTGTAAGTGCGCCATTTGCCACCCAATCCAGCCAGCCAAGGCCTCCTACATGGACACGATAGAAGACATCATAGAGCGATGCGATACTATCGCTTAACTTGATTTGAATGGCTTCCAGCGGGGTAGACTTACCGGTCGTTCCGCTCATTTCATTTTGTGTATGCCATGAATCTTCCCATGCGCTTATACTATTGTACGATTTATATAATATTTCTCCGCCGATATTATTCAAAGATATCTTTATGGCTTCAATCCCAAGTCCTCTTCCGGTTGTTCCTGCCGTTTGAGCTTCATTTACGCTGTCCATCCAGCCGATATTGGATACATGGGCTTCATAGGTTAAGTGGTTTGTCAAAAGGGCGTTATCGGATATTTCAGGGGCCGTTTCATACCGGCTGACAAGTTGAAACTGGATTGCTTCGATCTGCTGTCCATAGTTAAGGGATCCAGCAGCGTTATCGCTGCAAGTCCAGCCCTGCCATCCAAAGTTAGAGGAATGCACCCGATAAAAAATATCATAATGATCAGCCATTTCTCCTGTTAAGCGCACCTTAATGGCTTCAATCGATGTAGATTCTCCCGTTGTTCCTGAATCAGCTCCGTTGGATACATAATCCTGCCAGCCTACTCCTTTGACATAGCTGGAATATTCAACGTTTCCTTCATATTGGGCGTTATCGAGATTTATACGAATGGCTTCAATACCGTGGCTCTGTCCGGTTGTTCCAGATTGATTGCCTTCATTGACAGGACTCATCCAGCCGATGGTCGCAACATGGCTCTGGTAAGTGAGCCCATTACCGATAAAGGCTTCTTTTTCGGATATCGGGGCATCCATGCCCTTTTTTTGGAGCAGGATTTTAAGGGCCTCCATCTGTTTGCCATATCCTGCACTTCCGCTGGATTGGTCGTTATATGCCCATCCAAGCCAGCCGTAGTCGGCAATATGGGCCTGATAATAAATGTCGTAATCGTTGGCAAGATCACCGGTTAAACGAATCTTTACGGCTTCCATCTGCAGACTCTTACCGGTTGTACCGGTCATCTGTGAAGAGGATACATAATCCATCCATCCGATATTTTGCACATGACTTGCATATTCAATATCTCCTGTATAATCGCCCGAATCTAATTCGATGGTTAAAGCCTCCATTTGAAGGCTTTGCCCTTCCGTTCCGGTCGTTTCTCCGTTTTCAACAGGCTCTGTATCACCAATGGTTGATACATGGGAATAATAGGTTATTGTCGGATCATTTGACTTGGCGGCATTGTCGACTTCGGCAATTTCGGTTTCATCAATGACTTCAATTTCATCGGCATAAACTTGAATACCGGTTAGTGACATGAAAAAAAAGGCAGCTAACAGGCCTGCTTTGGTGTATTTTGTCATATCTATCTCTCTTTCTAAAATAACATCATAACAAATACATAACAGATTCTAATAACACTGCCATTATAACACATATATAACGGAATCTAAAAATAACAGCTGACATAATAAAATATAATTAAGCTAAATAACTAATATAACTAAAAAGAACAATGTTTCAAACATTGTTCTAGTTGGATAATAAAATGCGGTCATTATCAAGATCTTCACCCGCATTCTGGGCAAATTTATCTAATAAATCTCGAACCGTTAAGTTTTCTCTTTCTTCTTTACTTACATCATAAACGATGGAACCATTATTCATCATAATCGTTCGATTACCCAGTTTTAATGCCTGTGACATGTTATGGGTAATCATCAGACAGGTAATCTGTTTTTCCGCAATGATCTGCTCGGTTAACTCCAATACCTTTTTAGCGGTAGCCGGATCAAGAGCGGCGGTATGTTCATCGAGTAACAGCAGCTTTGGAGTAACCATGGTTGCCATCAATAAAGTCAAGGCCTGCCTCTGTCCGCCGGATAAAAGACCGACCGGAGAGTCCATACGATCTTCCAATCCCATATTTAACAGAGATAAGCGGTCACGAAACATTTCTTTATCTTTTCTAGAGATACGGCTGAAATAAGCGTTATCGGCAGTACCGGCTCTTAAATAGGCAATCGCAAGATTTTCTTCAATGGTCATATTCGGAGCCGTCCCCATTAGTGGGTCCTGGAATAAGCGCCCGATATATTTAGCCCGTTTATGCTCGGGAATAAAGGTAATATCTTTTCCATCCAGTTCTACATATCCCGTATCCGGTAAGAAAGATCCGCAGATAATATTAAATAAGGTCGATTTACCAGCACCGTTAGAGCCGACGATGGTCGCAAAATCTCCATCCTCTAAGGTGAGGTTGATTCCGTTTAAAGCCTTTTTTTCGTTAATGGTTCCCGGATTAAATGTCATATGAATATCATTCAACTTCAACATGTTAATTACCTCCGTTAGAACGCATAGCGATTGCGGCTTTTTTCTTTTTATTTAATAGAATGGTTTGTTTCACTTTCGGGGCTGCAATCGCAACAGCTACGATAAGCGCCGATACCAATTTAAAGGCTTCTGTCGGAACATTTAAGCGAAGAGCCAGTGATATCACAAACCGATACAGACAGGATCCCAGTACAACGCAGATGACACGTTTTGTCATATTGCGCTTTCCGGAGATGCTTTCACCGATAATTAAAGATGCCAGCGCTATGGTAACCATACCGGTTCCTAAGTTGATATCGCAGGACTTATTGTAGATACCGATTAAACATCCGGCTAAAGCGGTCAAAGCTCCACCGATACATAAGCCGATGGTAATGGTAAAAGATGGATTGATCGAGGATGCACGAATCATGGCCGGGCTGTCTCCGGTAGCTCGAATGGATAAACCTAAACGGGTGGACAGAAACCGTAAGATTACCAGACAAATGAGTCCTACAATCAAACCGAGTAATATGAGTTTATGCCAGGATTTCCAGAAAGAGGAGTCCCACAGACCTCCGAATAAGCTGAAAATCGTGTCTTTTCCAAAAATAGAAACATTGGAGGAAAATCCCATAACGGCTAAATTAATCGTATATAAACCTGTGTTGACGATAATTCCCGCAAGGATACTTTGAACACCTAACTTTGTCTGCAGAAAGGCAGTGATGTAGCCTGAGCATATACCGGCTGCCATCGCCAGAATCACCGCAAGAAATGGATGGCCCGCAATGGTTACAACGGCCCCCACAGCACATCCCAGTGTATAACATCCATCGGTGGATAGATCACAGATGTTCAAAATGCTGAAACTGATAAACAAGCTTAGAGCGACAAGTGAATATACAAGACCAACCTCCAGGGCTGTCTGAATGATATTAATCGTAATGAAATTTCCCATATGTTACCAACTTTCTTAAAATAGGACAAACCGATGGAGTCCATCGGTTGTCGTTTTATAAATTATTCAAATTCTTCTGCGGTTTTTGTTTCGATGATTTCAGAGCAGAGCGGCTCAAATGCGGCTTTAACTTCTTCTAAATCCAATCCTATCGTTTCAACGACATCGGTATTGATTGTTGCGATACCGTTATCGAATGTACGGACAGCTAAGGTAGCCGGATCAGCACCGTCAACCAGAATTTCTACAACCATATCGGCTGTTTCAATTCCTAATAACGCATAGTTTACACCGTAACCTAAGAATGCGCCGTTTAATGCGAAGGAATCAGCACCGCAATAGTGAGGAATCTTTGCCTCAGCAAACTTTTCATAAATCGCAAGTTCTGCGGTCATAACCGTATTGTCTGTTGGAGTAAAGATGGCATCTACTTCTTCGGCAACTAATGCATCGGCAGCCGATGCGATTTCATCATTTGTGTTACCGGTCTTTTCTACATATTCAATGCCTTTTTCATCAAGGTAAGCTTTTGCGTCTTTAATTGGCTGTTCGGAAGCATTTTCACTCTTTGAATACAGCAGACCGACTTTCTTAATATCCGGGTTTTGTGCAAACATCAAATTCATAACAGCTTCAGTATTTAAGGCATCGGATGTACCGGTGATTTTACCGCCCGGCTTATCCATGGATTCTACCAATCCGGCACCTACCGGATCGGAAGCTGCCGCAAACACAATCGGCATATCGCTGTCTTCGTAGGATGCCTGCATGATCTGCGCAGTCGGTGTTGCGATTGGAACGACGATATCTACATCTTCTCCTAAATCTGAAGCAATCTGCTGAAGAACTGTACCATCGGCCTGACCGTTTTTGTAGTTGATTTCAAAGGTTACTCCTAATTCTTCACCTTTCTTCTTCAATTCTTCCTCGATGTTCTTTTCAATCTGGTTTAATGATGCATCATCAACGTATTGTACAATGCCGACACGGTATACTTTTTCGTTGTCATTAGATTCAGATGATCCACCGGACGAACAAGCCGTTAAACCGGCAAACATAGAAAGTGCCATTCCTAATGCGATAATTTTTTTTGTTTTCATAATGTCTCCTCCTGAAATCGAAAATAAAAAACAGCTTTATCCACATGGGACAAAAGCTGTTACTTCTGCGGTACCACCCAAATTGACATATAAATATGTCCACTCTTTTCAGCACGTTCATGCCTACCCAATGGTAACGGAAGGGAACCCGTCAGAATCTACTCGAATTACTTTCAATCTGCCCTCAGAAGTCCATTCCCTTGTTTTCCACTCATCATGATTCCACCTTCCATGACTCTCTTTACAGTTTCCAACAGGTACTACTCTTCATCTTCGGTTTTCTTAACTTGAAAAAAGTATAACACGGCTTTTTTTGATATTCAAGAAAACATTTTCAAAGAATAAGAAAACGGTTTCAGAAAAAAGAAAAGAGACATTTCTGCCTCTCGGTGTTATTCGTTGATGGTTGCGACAGCTTCCATGCAGGATGCACGGACAGTTTCTTCTCCGTTGGATACAACTAAGGAAAGATCTTCGTCGATTCCCTGTACGGTTCCGGTAAATTCCTGATTCATCCAGCGAAGGGTCACATTTTTTCCAACCATGTCGGAATAGCTCATATAGTACTTGAAGAAATTGTTTCCCAAAATATGGCGGATATGATGGGCAAAGGTATTCAAAATATCAATGATCAACTGGTTACGGTTAACGATCGAGTGGGTTAGATCCTCAATTGAAGAACAATTTGGCATATCTTCCGGGAAGGTTGTGGAATGTACATTGATGATTATTCCTACCAGCACATAATCCAACTCCATAGGATTCAGTTTAACGCCGCTTTCAACCACAAAATTACCGATTTTCTGGTTGTTGAAATATAAGTCATCCAGCCAGCGGATTTCCGGATGAATACCGTAGTTGAGTTCGATTGCCTTAGCAGCCGCAGCGGCAGCTGCACTGGATAATTTTGAGATGACATTCAAACCGAATTTAGGTTTTAAACAGATGGATAAATAAATGCCGCCGTTTTTCGGACAGAAAACTTTTGTCTTCTGTTTACCGTGAGCGGCTGTTTCTGTTTCGGCAATTAATACATGACCGTGTTCCAATGTGTTGGCACGATAGCGAAGCACGGAGTTTGTCGATGTAACTTCATCGACGATTTCAACCGTATATATAGGATCCAATTGTTTGCTGAGGGTCTTCATGGAGATTTCATCGGCTCTATCCATCATCCTGAATCCCTTTTTCTCGTCAAATTCAATATTATAACCCATGTGTCGAATGCGGTCGACTTCATCGTAGATGGCCTGGTGAGACCAATGCAGTCCTTCAGCTAAATCATCTAACGTAAAAAAATGGTTTTTATGATTGTTAAAAACAGAAAATAATGTACTCTTCATAAATCGAATTCCTTTCAAAAATCATTTGATATGGACATTATAATTCAGTTTCTTTAGTACGTCAAAAAAAGAGGACCGATCAACGGTCCTCCAGGAGGAGATATTACTCTTAGTCTTTCTTAACGTCCAATACGAACATTAATTGTCCGGACTTAACGTTATCGCCCTCTTGAACAAGAATTTCTTTAACGATACCGTCCATGTTGGCAACAACTGCAGTTTCCATCTTCATTGCTTCGATGATACCTAAAGTCTGGTTCTTTTCAACGATATCACCAACAGCGCAGCTTACCTTAGTTACAAGACCCGGGATAGAAGCGCCGGAATGAGACTTGTCAGTAGGGTCTGCAATCTTGATATCAACACCGGTACGCTGGATCGTGTTATCCTTAACAGATACGATACGACGGCTTCCGTTAACTTCGAAGATAACCTGACGAGTTCCTTCTTCTTCGTTGGCATCACCTAAGCCAAGGTAACGGATAACTAATGTCTTACCATCTTCGATATTGATTGTAGTTACTTCACCTAAAGACATACCATTGAAGAATACGTGAGATACCATTCTCATCAGGTAACCATATTCACGTTCATTTTCCCAATAGTCTTTCATTACTTTCGGATATAAGCAATAAGAGATGATATCTTTCATATCAACTTCCGGATGGTTGATTAACGGTGCGATTTCTTCCTTAACGGCTTCGAAATCTACCGGTTCTAATAATTCACCCGGACGGCAGGTAATAGGTTCTTCACCCTTCAATACAACTTTCTGTAAGTCAACAGGGAATCCGTGAGGAGGCTGACCCATCATACCCTTGAAGTAAGATACTACAGAATCAGGGAATGTTAAGGTTTCACCGCGTTCAACGATATTTTCCGGAGTTAAGTCATTCTGTACCATGAAGATAGCCATGTCACCAACCATCTTGGAAGATGGAGTAACCTTAGTGATACCACCTAACATGTTATCAACAACTTTGTACATTCTCTTAACATCATCAAAGCGGGTAGCCAAACCTAAGGAAGCAACCTGAGGTGCTAAGTTTGTATACTGTCCACCAGGGATTTCATATTTATAAATATCAGTTGCGTTGTTCTTTAAGCCCTTATCGAACTTAGCATAACGTAAACGGATATCTGCATAGTAATCAGTTAAGTCCTGCAGACGGTCCTGATCAAATCCAGGATCTCTTTCCTGTCCTTCTAATGCTGCTACAAAGGCATTCATAGAAGGCTGAGAAGTCATACCTGCCATTGAAGAGATAGCTGTATCTACGATATCTACACCGGCTTCTGTTGCCATTAAGTAAGCGGCAATCTGGTTACCAGTTGTATCGTGAGAATGTAAGTGGATCGGCAGATCAACTGCATCTTTTAATGCAGATACTAATTCTTTTGCGGAATAAGGCTTTAACAGACCGGCCATATCCTTGATGGCGATGGAATGAACGCCGCGTTTTTCGAGTTCTTTAGCCATCTTTACATAGTAATCTAAAGTGAATGTAGTATTGGCTTTATCTAAGATATCGCCTGTGTAGCAGATTGTACCTTCACAGAATTTACCCTGCTTGAGTACTTCATCGATCGCAACTTCCATACCAGGAATCCAGTTCAGGGAGTCGAATACACGGAAGATATCGATACCGCGGGTAGCTGCTTCATCGATAAATGCACGAACTACATTATCCGGATAGTTAGAATAACCTACAGCAGAAGATCCTCTTAATAACATCTGGAATGGGATGTTTGGTATATCTCTGCGTAACCATTCTAATCTTTCCCATGGACTTTCATGTAAGAAACGGAATGCGACATCAAATGTAGCTCCGCCCCACATTTCAAGCGAGAAGCAGTCTTTTAAGATTTCAGCAGTAGCCTTAGCGCCCTTAACCATGTCACGGGTACGCATACGTGTTGACAACAGAGACTGGTGAGCATCACGCATTGTAGTATCCATGATCAATACTTTCTTCTGATCCTTAACCCATTTAGAGAATTCAGCAGGTCCCTTGGCATCCAACATATCCTTTAAGCCGGTAGGACGAACGTTGTCATCCCATGACGGAATACGTACGGTAGGAAGCTGAGGACGCTCTGTATTTGGATCGTCAACCTGGATCTGAGCGATGTAACGCAAGATCTTAGTAGCACGGTCTCTGGATCCAACCATATCGAACAATTCCGGAGCCTCGTCGATGAATTTAGTATGACACTGGCCGGCACGGAATGTCGGATGGTTCAAGATGTTCGCGATAAACGGAATGTTTGTCTTAACACCGCGGATATGAACTTCTGTTAAGGAACGCAGAGCACGACGGCATGCGCCTTCAAATGTATTATCAAAACATGTAATTTTAACTAATAAGGAATCATAGTATGGTGAAATAACAGAGCCGGCTACGGCATTACCGCCATCCATACGAACACCGACACCGCCACCGGTACGATATTCCTGAATCTGTCCATGGTCCGGTGCAAAGTTATTTGCAGGGTCTTCTGTAGTAACACGGCACTGGATTGCGTAGCAGCGAGCCTGTACATCATCCTGGCTGTTCAAGCCGATTAATGGATGAGATAATTTTTCACCCTGAGCAATTAAGATCTGAGCACGAACTAAGTCAACACCTGTTACAACTTCGGTAACTGTATGTTCTACCTGGATACGTGGGTTCATTTCGATAAAGTAGTAGTTGCCTTCTTTATCTACTAAGAATTCTTCGGTACCGGCATTGGTGTAACCTACCATCTTGGCAATCTTAACTGCGTCAGCACGAATTCTCTTTAATGTCAGAGGGTTAACAGACCATGCAGGTGCATATTCTACAACCTTCTGATAACGTCTTTGCAGGGAGCAGTCACGTTCTAATACATGATAAACTGTACCGTGCTCATCTGCTAAGATCTGAACTTCGATATGTTTTGGTTCAACAAGGAACTTTTCGATAAAGATATCATCATTACCGAATGCTTTCTTGGCTTCAGCTTTTACTAATTCGAATGCCGGTTTTACTTCTTCCGGAGAATCACAGCGGCGCATACCACGTCCACCACCGCCGGCAGCAGCTTTTAAGATAACAGGGAATCCAAAGGATTCAGCCAGAGCTAATGCTTCGTCTCCGTCTTTCAATGGTTCTGTTGAACCCGGGATAATCGGAACACCGGCTTTAATAGCCATTTCTTTAGCACTAAGCTTGTCACCCATCATACCCAGAATTTTACTGGAAGGTCCGATAAATTTAATACCGGCTTCTTCACAGGCGCGTGCAAATTCTGCGTTTTCTGACAAGAAACCATAACCTGGGTGAATGGCATCGATTTCTCTTCTCTTTGCGAGGTCAATGATACCCGGGATATCCAGGTAAGCACCAACCGGTGACATATTTTCGCCTACAAGATAAGCCTCGTCCGCCTGAACACGGAACTGAGAGTTCATATCTTCTTTTGAATAAATCGCAACCGAACGGATGTCTAAGTCATGACATGCACGGAAAATACGGATCGCAATTTCACCACGGTTGGCCACTAAAACCCTCTTAATTTTTTTGGTCATAGAGACTCCTCCTATTGTTTGTTTATATTTATTATATTCCTTTTATGCATGTAAAATAAAACATTTTATAAGAAAAATATATGAAATATAAGCGGTTTCACAAGCGGTAAACCAAACGTTTAACACAAAGTTTACAATTGAATTTTGACATTAAAAAAGTCTGCCCTTTTAAGAGCAGACTTTGATTAAGCAGATTAACCTTCGTATTTTTCAACGATGGTAGCACAACCCATACCGCCACCGATACATAATGTGGCAAGACCGCGCTTCGCATCGCGTTTCTGCATTTCATGTAGCAGTGTTACAAGGATACGGCATCCGGAAGCACCAACCGGGTGACCTAAGGCAATCGCACCACCGTTTACATTTAATTTAGAATGATCCCATTTCAATTCTTTTTCAACCGCTACGGATTGAGCTGCGAAAGCTTCGTTGGCTTCAATTAAATCGAAATCATCTACTGTATATCCGGTCTTAGCTAATACTTTCTTAGTAGCTGCAACAGGTCCAACACCCATGATCGCAGGATCAACACCGCCTAAAGCACCGGCAATCCATGTAGCCATTGGCTTAACGCCTAATTCTTTTGCGGCTTCTTCGCTCATTACTACAACAGCTGCAGCACCGTCATTGATACCGGAAGCGTTACCTGCAGTAACCATTCCGTCCGGCTTACCGGAAGCACATCTTAACTTAGCTAATGTTTCAACTGTAGTACCGGCACGAGGTCCTTCATCCGTATCTACTACAACAGTAGCTTTACGCTGTTTTACTTCAACAGGAACGATTTCATCTTTGAATTTTCCTTCTGCCATAGCTTTTTCACATTTCTGCTGAGATTCAGCTGCAAATGCGTCTAATTCTTCGCGGGTTAAGCCCCACTTGTCTGCTACGTTTTCAGCAGTGATCATCATGTGGTAGTCGTTGAATGCATCCCATAATGCATCGTTTACCATTGTATCAACTAATACGCCGTTGTTCATACGGTAACCAAAACGTGCGTTCTTTGCAGCATAAGGAGCAGCAGACATGTTTTCCATACCACCGGCAACAACGATATCAGCATCTCCTGCTGCGATCATCTGAGCAGCCATGTTGACACAGTTCAAACCGGAACCGCAAACTACGTTAACAGTAACAGCCGGAACTTCGTAACCTAAGCCGGCTTTAATAGATGCCTGGCGTGCTACGTTCTGTCCTAAACCTGCCTGGATTACACATCCCATGTAAACCTGATCTACCTTATCGGCAGGAACACCGGCACGATTTAATGCTTCTTTAATCACAATAGAACCTAAATCAGCTGCAGGAACTGTACTTAAAGCACCGCCCATTTTACCAATGGCAGTACGAACAGCACCGGCTAAAACAATTTTCTTTGACATTATTTGTCCTCCTTTATATATTTTTTCTTCTTTTTTTCTTCATTATTTTATCAGTTTTCCCTCTAAAAACAAATAGGTAAAAGCCTTCTGAGCATCTATAT
>JAGAWH010000193.1 GCA_017941505.1 Faecalicoccus sp.
AAAGCTATGAAGGACACCGAAAACGGGAAAGACACGGTGCCGGTTTTGGTTTTCTCAGAACTGAAAGTTGTGGACGAAGACGAAAATGTGATTGCAGAAAGAATGTCGGATTATCAGCAGTTAGATATGAGTCGGGATGATACGTTACATCTGTTGATGCAGAATATCACAACCGGATGCACCATGATGATCAACCGCGCCTTAAAAAAGAAAGCGCTGGAGGTAAAAGATCCGTATCATATGATCATGCATGATTGGTGGCTTGCCTTATGTGCATCACATTTTGGAAAAATGGTTTTTATCGAAGAGCCGCTTACTTTATATCGCCAGCATGTTACAAACAATGTCGGGGCTAAAAATCCTTACAATCCGGCATATATTGTAAAGAAATTGTCTTCCGGTAAGGAAACAAAGAAGATCTTTGAAAAGACTAGGGCACAGGCTAGATTGTTTAAAGAGACTTATCGACTATCCAATCAAAGTCTTATCGGACAGTACGGAAATTTATCTTTCCATACAAAAGCTGCGAGATGGGCTTTCTATACAAAACATAAAATGTGGCGTAAATCTTTACCGAGAAAATTAACAATGTTGATTTATGGATAAATAGTTGAAATGTCAATTTTTTTCAACTCCGATAACAATTTTTTATCGAAAATATGCGAAAATCGATAAAAAAAGGACAAAAACACGCAAAAATTTGACTTAATCATAAAAATTTGTTAAGGTTTCCATGTAATCGTATTCATAAGGGGAATGAATAGAGAGAAAAATTCTGTTCAATCCCCTTTTTGTTTCTACGATAAAGGTGAGGAAAACTTATGAAAAAAACATTAAACAAGGCTAAGTATGTGTTGAGTTTTTTATTTATCGGGGCATCCACTCCGCTTATTGCTCAAGAGGTATTAGCCGATGAAATGGAACCGGTGGACGATTTAGAACCGGCGGTTCAAGAAATCTCACAGAGTGAAGAATCCGAAGAAATTTTGGGAACTACAGAGTATATCGAAGAAGATTCTGATGTAGAAATTGAAGTTGTAGACCAAACTGCGGAAACACCTGCAGATCAAAATGAACAGGCCTCGGCTTCAATTAACTATGAGGCTCATGTCGCAACAATCGGTGATATGCCTGCAGTTTCAACGGATGATGTGGAAAGCTATGTCGGTACGGTAGGACAGTCTCATCCAATGGAAGCGCTTCAAATCCATCTTGACAGCACTTATGAAGGAAGTGTAGAGTACCGTGCTCATGTTGCCAACGAAGGATGGCAGTCTGCTGTTTCAACAGAGGACGCCCAAAGCTATGCCGGAACAAAAGGTAAATCGCTGGCCATGGAGGCTATTCAAATCGCATTAAAAGGTGAAATCGCAGATTATTATGATATTTATTATCGTGCTCATGTTGCCAATGTCGGCTGGATTGGCTGGGCTAGTAACGGACAATCAGCCGGATCTCAGGGATATGGATATGGGTTGGAAGCCCTTCAGATCAAACTGGTAGAAAAAGGCGGACAGGCTCCGGCATCTGAACAGGAAGCATTTGTGGTTAATCAGCTTCGTGCCCAGGCCCACGTGGCAACAATCGGCTGGGTTTCTGAGACAGGAGAGTCAACTATCATCGGATCGACCGGACAGGGAAATGCGATGGAAGCCGTAAAACTTCAGCTGGTCAATCAGCAGTATACCGGAGGAATCATGATTAAGTCTCTGGTTGCAGGAGATGGTTGGGAAGCAGATTGGAAAAGTGATGGTACAATGAGTGGTACAACCGGTCAGTCAAAGCCGATTGATGCGGTTCAGATAGCCTTATACGGTGAAATGGCAAACCACTACAATATTTATTATCGAGCTCATCTTTCTAATATCGGCTGGTTAAGCTGGACATCAAACGGAGAAAAAGCCGGCAGTGAGCTGGGAAATCATCTTGAAGCGATCAATATTAATTTGGTAGAAAAGAATGCACAGGGACCGGAAACAGCCGGTGCAGCTTTTATTGAAGATCATAATTTCCTCTCCTATGAATCACACAGTGAATCCGGATGGCAGACAGCTGTGAAAGAAAGAGAAATGTCCGGAAGTGTAGGACAGTCAATCGCCTTAGATGGTTTAAAAATCTCTTTGGTGAACGCTCCTGTAGAGGGTGGTGTTACTTATCGTGCGCATGTGGCAAAAATCGGCTGGCAGGAAGAATGGGAAGCTGATGGAAATGCTGCAGGTGTAATTGATGATGATAAAGCGATTGAAGCCATCGAAATCGTCTTAACCGGTGAAATGGGCGAAAAATATGATATTTTATATCGCGTTCATTCAGCGAATATCGGCTGGCTCGGCTGGGCAAGAAACGGTGAAAGCGCCGGAAGCGAAGGTTATGGTAACGCGATTGAAGCTATCGAAATTCGCATTTATGATAAGAATCTAAATATGAATTTAGGCGGCGAGCCATTTAAGAAAAGCCATGGCAGTGATCCATTAGGTGCTTATGACTGGATTGCCGGAAACTTCCATGCTTCCAATGATATTGCTGTAAATAACGCAATGTGTGTTTGGAGATTTTTCAAGGCCCGTGGTTGGAGCTTACAGGCAGTATGCGGAATGCTTGGAAACATGCAGGAAGAATCCGGTGTTAACCCTGGTATGTGGCAAAGTCTTCGTGGCCCTGGATACGGTCTGGTACAATGGACTCCGGCATATGAAGTAACAAGCTTCCTTGAAGCACGCGGTTTACCGATTGATTCCGGAGACGGACAATGCGAATGTCTGCAATGGGAAATGGAAAATGAAATCAACTGGTATAATTACGGAATGAGCTTCCATGATTATTCCGTATCCCAATTAGATCCGGGTACCCTTGCTTATTATTTCCACGAGTGCTATGAAAGAGGAGCCGGTTATTCATCCGTTCGTGAAACTAACGCGATGAATTGGTTCTATATGTTAATGCCATACGCATAAATAGATTTATCGAGGAGTGCTTACTCCTCTTTTTTGTGTTATTATGATAACTGTTAAGTTTATTGAAAATGTCTCAATGTTTTCATGTCATACAATCGCAATTTTGTGTGTTATAGAAAGTCAGGAGGAATAGAGATGAGTGAGTTTAATGGAGCTACATTAATGATTACCGGAGGTACAGGATCATTCGGTAATACAGTCCTTAAACATTTTTTAACTACAGATATCGGTCAGATTCGTATCTTCTCGCGTGATGAGAAAAAACAGGATGATATGCGTCATGACCTGCAGGCAAAGTATCCAGAGTATGCCGGAAAGGTTAAATTTTATATCGGGGATGTAAGAGACCCGCGTTCGGTTGCCGATGCGATGCCCGGTGTGGATTATATCTTTCATGCAGCCGCTTTAAAACAGGTGCCATCCTGTGAATTTTTCCCGATGCAGGCAGTCAAGACCAATATCGAAGGAACCGATAATGTCTTACATGCAGCTATCGATGCCGGTGTAAAAAGAGTGGTGTGCCTGTCTACCGATAAGGCAGCTTATCCGATCAATGCGATGGGTATCTCCAAGGCGATGATGGAGCATGTCATTTACGCCAATGCCCGTGTGGCAGCGGAAAGATCCAATACGGTCATCTGCTGTACAAGATATGGCAATGTCATGTGTTCAAGAGGTTCGGTCATTCCTCTTTTCATCGATCAGATCCATGCCGGAAATCCAATTACCATCACCAATCCGGATATGACCCGCTTCTTAATGAATCTGGATGAAGCAGTCGATTTAGTCAAGTTTGCCTTCAATCATGCCAATCCGGGAGATTTATTTATACAGAAGGCCGATGCCTGTACGATCGGTGATCTTGCCAAAGGTGTTCAGAAACTGTTCGGTGATACCGGAACCAAGATTATCGGAACCCGTCATGGTGAAAAGCTTTATGAAACTTTAATGACAAGAGAAGAGCGCCTGCGTTCTGAAGATATGGGCAACTACTTTAGAGTGGCAGCGGATAACCGTGACTTAAACTATGATAAATTCTTTGTACAGGGCAAGGTAGAAACCGAAGCGGAAGAAAGCTATACCAGCCATAACACAAAGCGGCTCGATGTAGATGGAGTTGTCAAAAAGATACTGACTACGGATTATGTCAAAGAGGAACTTGCGGGAATCCGTCATTATTAATAGATGGAGGAAAGATCATGGAATATCCTAACTGGAAAGAAAACGGAAAGATCAAATTAATGATCATCGTAGGTACACGGCCTGAGATCATCCGCCTTTCAGCAGTAATCAAAAAGTGCCGTAAATACTTCGATACGATCTTAGTGCATACCGGTCAGAACTATGACTACAACCTGAACGGTGTGTTCTTTAAGGATCTGAAATTAGAAAACCCGGAATTATATCTGAATGCGGTAGGCTCTGATTTAGGTGAGACGATGGGCAATATCATCGATTTATCTTATAAGGCCATGGTGGCCTTAAAGCCGGAGGCAGTGCTGGTGCTTGGTGATACCAATTCATGCTTATCGGTCATCGGTGCCAAGAGGCTGCATATCCCAATCTTCCATATGGAGGCAGGAAACCGCTGCAAGGATGAATGTCTTCCCGAAGAGACAAACCGCCGTATCGTGGATATCATTTCCGATGTGAACTTAGCATACTCGGAACACGCCAGAAGATACTTAGCGGATTGCGGCCTGCCAAAGGAAAGGACCTATGTAACAGGAAGCCCTATGGCAGAAGTTTTGACCAATAACTTAGAAGATATAAAAAAGTCAGATATTTTAAATCGTCTTGGCTTAGAAAAAAGAAATTACATCTTACTTTCTGCGCATCGTGAGGAAAATATCGATACTGAGAAAAACTTTATCAGCCTGTTTACGGCAATCAACACCATGGCAGAAAAATATGATATGCCAACTCTATATTCCTGCCATCCAAGAAGCAGAAAGAGATTGGAAGCATCCGGGTTTAAGTTAGATCCGCGTGTCATCCAACATGAGCCGCTTGGTTTCCATGACTATAACTGTCTGCAGATGAATGCCTTCTGTGTGGTATCCGACAGCGGAACCCTTCCGGAGGAGAGCAGCTTCTTTACCTCGATTGGAAATCCGATCCCGGCAGTATGCATCCGTACATCTACAGAGCGCCCGGAGGCACTCGACAAGGCATGTTTCATTCTTTCGGGAATTGATACCAAGGGTCTTTTACAGGCGGTGGATACCGCTGTAGAAATGGTGAAAGATGAAGTAAACGGAGGCGCTTTACCGGTGCCGGATTATGTTGATAACAATGTATCGGATAAGGTGGTAAAGATCATCCAGAGCTATGTCGGCGTTGTCAACAAGATGGTCTGGCGCAAGGATAGGTAGTGTAAAGAATTTATGAAAACTACCGAATATGAGTGGTGAAGAATTGAGGAATATAAAAAAAATTATGTTCATCTTAGATGAACAATCCGTATAGTCAAGAAATTGAACACGACAAAAAGAATGATCCGAATGAGCCGAATCCGCATCATTCTTTTTG
>JAGAWH010000194.1 GCA_017941505.1 Faecalicoccus sp.
AAAGAATATGAGGCGGAAAATTTCATCCTGATGGATATACGATCGATGAAATTTCCGCCTAAATTATTTTGATAACGATACATCCACAACTATTTTGTGAACTATTTAACTTACAATTGCCCTGGAATCTATATAGATTCTCTTTTTTTTCTTCCAATTTTGTGATAATATGATTTCATCTATCCTTTTGCGAAAAAAGGGTATTTTATAATGTTAGGAGAGGGTAATTATGAGCGCTAAAAACTTTAATGAAGTAGTAAATCATATGAAGACCTCAGGCTTTGTATATCAAGGTTCTGAGATTTACGGAGGACTTGCCAATACATGGGATTTCGGTCCGTTAGGTATCGAACTTAAAAATAACATCAAAAACGCATGGTGGAAACGCTTTATTCAGGAAGATCCGAATAACGTAGGAATTCAATCCGCCATCTTAATGAATCCAAATGTTTGGGTTGCATCCGGCCATGTAGGCGGTTTCTCTGACCCGTTGATGGATTGTAAGGAATGTAAATCCCGTTTCCGTGCTGACCAGCTGATTGAAGAAGCTACCAATAACGAAGTATCTCCAAATGGCTGGACCAATGAACAGATGCAGCTTTATATCCGTGAACACGATATCGCATGCCCGAAATGCGGTGCTAAAAACTTTACGGATATCCGTCAGTTTAACTTGATGTTTAAGACATTCCAGGGTGTTTTGGAAGATGCGAAAAGCACAATCTATCTGCGCCCGGAAACGGCTCAGGGTATTTTCGTAAACTTTAAAAATGTACAGCGTACCATGCGCAAAAAATTGCCGTTTGGAATCGGACAGATTGGTAAATCTTTCCGAAATGAAATCACACCGGGTAACTTTATTTTCCGTACACGTGAATTTGAACAGATGGAACTGGAGTTCTTCTGTAAGCCTGGTACTGATTTAGATTGGTTTAAATACTATTGCGATGCATGTGTAAACTTCTTAAAGGATCTTGGAATTCCGGAAGATTCCATCCGTTTAAGAGAGCATGCCAAAGAAGAATTAGCCCATTATTCCAATGGAACAAGCGATATCGAATATAACTTCGCCGATCCAATCGGATGGGGTGAATTATGGGGTATTGCCGACCGTACCGACTTTGACTTAGGTGCCCATCAAAATATGTCCAAGCAGTCTTTGGAATACTTTGACCAGGCATCCGGAGAAAAATATATTCCGTACGTTATTGAACCATCTGTTGGAGTAGAGCGTATGTTATTGGCATTGATGTGTGAAGCATATCATGTTGAACAACTTGAAAAAGAAGAGCGTGTTGTCTTAAAGCTGCACCCATATTTAGCACCTTATAAGGCTGCGGTACTTCCGTTATCTAAGAAATTAAGTGATTCTGCATCTGAAATTTATGCAGATCTTTCTAAGCATTTCTCCTGTGTCTTTGATGATGCGCAAAGTATCGGTAAACGCTACCGCCGTCAAGATTCCATCGGTACTCCATTCTGTATTACCGTTGATTTCGATACTGAAAATGATGGCTGTGTAACCGTACGTAACCGTGACACCATGGAACAGGAAAGAGTTGCCGTTAAAGATTTAAAAGAATATATCGAAACTAGAGTTGAATTTATATAGGAGTGTTTAAGTGAGCTGGATCAAAGAAGAGGATTTAAAAGCGATTCGCCAGCAGGCGGATATTGTAGATGTTATATCGCATTATCTATCTGTCACTAAGAAAGGCAGAAACTATGCAGCAATCTGTCCTTTTCATGATGACCATGATCCAAGTCTTTCTATATCCAGCTCAAAACAGATTTTTAAATGTTTTGTGTGCGGAGCCGGAGGGGATGTTTTTGGCTTTGTTCGCAGGATAGAAAACTTATCATATCCGGAAGCCGTCTCTAAGGTAGCCGATATCATCGGATATCATCTGGAACTAAATCCAATCGTAATTCCGGTTCGTAAAGATGAGCATCAATCATTACATGATCTGCTGCAGGAATATATTCGTTTCTGCGCCTATGAACTTGTCAGTGTAGATGGTATTAAAGCCAATGAATATTTGACAAACCGCAGTGTAAACGAAGATATTATCAACCGTTTTGAGATTGGCTATGCGCCTGGCAATGCCCAGACATTGAAATTTTTTAATTCAAAAAAATTCCGAACGGAAGATTTAATTGCCAGCGGTGTTGTAAATGAATATGAAGGGAATATTTCCGCATCTTTTACAGACCGAATCATGATTCCTATTCATGATTCCAACGGTAAGCCGGTTGGTTTTACGGCTCGAAGACTGACAAACGATGCCAATGTCCCTAAATACATCAATACCTCGCAAACTGAGATATATGAAAAAGGGAATTTAGTTTTCAACTTTCATCGAGCTAAGAACTTTGCCCGCAAGAATAACCGCCTGATCCTTGTAGAAGGAGCAATGGATGTTATCGCCTTTGAAAAGGCGGATATTCATGAAAGCGTGGCCTGCCTGGGTACCGCGTGTACACAAACGCAATTATCTTTGTTACGATCTCTTCGTGTTCCGGTTTTAGTCTGCTACGACGGGGACAGGGCAGGAAGAGAAGCTACTTATAAATTCGGCAAAATGGCTGTAAATCAGGGAATTGATATACAGATTGTTAAAAACAGCTCTTCAATGGATCCTGATGAAATCTTTGCCTCACAGGGTAAAGAAGGCTTGGAAACATTAGTACGCAAAACGTCTTCCTTTACGGAATTTCTGATAGAATTTCTTCCCAAAAAATATAATTTAGAAAATTATGAAGAAAAGAAGCAATTCGTCGAAGAAATTCGTGAGGTGATCAATCAAAGTGATTCAGCCTTTGAAAAAGCGAATCATTTTGCGCAGATCAAGGCATTAACCGGATATGATTTGAGTCTGGATACCCCTAAGAAGGTATCCCCTAAAACAAAACGTGTGGTTCCTGTATATATGCAGGCGCCGCCAAATGGCCGCTTTCAAGCGGAAAAGGTATGCTTACAATTGATTTTATTATCAAAAGAAGCATCCAATCGATTTAAAGATGAGATCGGTTTTTTCAAGGATAATCTTTGTAATGAACTGGCACTATATATATTTGATATGTACCGTTCATCATCAAAAATTGATCCGGATCGACTGATCGCAAGAATAGATGAGGAAGAGGTAAGGAATTTTTACATTCGACTTCAAAATGACAATGATATTAAAGAATTTAATGAAGAACTCTTTGTAGACAGTATGTTAAAAATCAAAGAATGTTCTCTTCAGGAGCAGATTGACCTAATCAACCAAAAAATCAACGCATTGGAAAGTCCGAAAGAAAAAATTGAACTTGCTTCGCAGAAACAAAACTTGATAGTGCAGAAAAATGCACTAAGAAGAAAGGAAGGATGATGGTATGGCTAGTGTAAGTGATGATTTATCAAAAAAGAAATTTAGCAGCATCGATGAGGCAAAGGAGTACCTGTTGAGTATTCAGGATTCTGATGCACAGATCAACCAGAATTCGTTTATGGATTCCATCTCTAAATTAGAGTTGTCCGATGATGAACTGGATGATTTGTATTCATGGTGCGACGAGCACGACATTTCGTTCCTTGAAGATGATGAAGATTTTGAATTAGATGAAGCTGAGGACATCGATGATGATCTGGATTCCAATGTAGATGATCAACCAGATGAAGATGATCTTGCCTTAGAAGACGAGATTAACCAGCTGGAGCAGACGTTTGCGAACGCATCTCATGCCAAGATCAATGATCCGGTAAAGATGTATCTAAAAGAAATCGGACAAATTCCTTTGTTGGATCCTAAAGAGGAGCCAATTATTGCGAAGAAGATTCAAGATGGCGAAAACGCCAAAGAAATCTTGAAAACATTGGATGAAGGCTTAACAGGCGAAGAACTTCATAATTTATCCGATGAAGAAATCGAATATCGTAAGAGTCTGCAGGAAACCGTTCGTATCGGCGATGAAGCCAAACAGACATTGATTTCTTCCAACCTTAGATTGGTTGTATCCATTGCGAAAAAATATGTCGGACGCGGCATGTTGTTCTTAGATTTGATTCAGGAAGGCAACTGCGGTTTAATCAAAGCCGTAGAGAAATTTGACTACACCAAAGGATTTAAATTCTCTACTTACGCAACATGGTGGATTCGTCAATCGATTACACGTGCCATTGCTGACCAGGCCCGTACAATTCGTATTCCGGTGCACATGGTAGAAACCATCAACAAATTGACCCGCATTCAGCGTCAATTGGTACAGGATTTAGGAAGAGATCCTCTTCCTGAGGAAATTGCCGAAAAGATGGAAAATATCACTGCGGAAAAGGTACGCGAAATTCAAAAGATCGCATTGGATCCTGTATCATTAGAAACACCGATTGGTGAAGAAGACGATTCTCATTTAGGTGATTTTATCGAAGATAAGGAAACATTATCTCCGGATGATTATACAAACAACCAGTTGTTAAAGGATGAAATCAATGCGGTATTGCAGGGCTTAACGGAAAGAGAAGAAAAAGTTCTCCGTTTGCGTTTTGGACTTATGGATGGAAGAACCCGAACTTTGGAAGAAGTGGGAAAAGAATTTAACGTTACTCGTGAGCGTATTCGTCAAATTGAAGCCAAGGCTTTACGTAAATTAAAACATCCAAACCGCTCTAAGCGATTAAAAGATTTTGTGAAGTCTTAATATCGTTCTAAAATGTTTATGTAGGTGCAGGCCATATGGTCCTGCACCTTAAAATTCTACTGATTTCTTATTAATATAGTATAGATCATAGATGTAAATCTATTATTTGCAGGAAGATAAAACCCGTACATGGAAAGGATGTTTAGTATCATGATACCCGTTTCAACTCGCTTACAGAAAATTCAATCTCTTGTATCCGGAACTGTTTTGGCGGATATCGGCTGTGATCATGCCTATATAGCGATTAATTCAATCTTATCCGGAAAAGTTAATAAGGCATATGCCTGTGATATTGCCGAAGGTCCTTTAAACAATGCCCGTACCATGGTCCATAAAGCGGGAGTGCAGGATAAAGTGATCCTTCGTCTTCAAAACGGAATTGAAAATCTTCCGGAAGATGTTGACTGCATCGTAATTGCCGGTATGGGAGCTTTGACAGTGATGAATATTTTGGAAAACGGTCATTTCTATCTGCCTAAAGATTGTTCTTTGATCTTATCGGTTCATAAAGATGCAGATAAGTTGCGTTTGTATCTTTCTGAAAACGGATATTCTATTGAAAAGGAATATGTCGTAAAGGATGATGGTCATTACTATCCGATTGTATGCTGCAGATATACTACTGCTGATCAAAAACTGGATGAATCCGAAATCCTATATGGAAAAAATGTGGTGAAGGATGATGATTATCAATCCTTTATCCATCATGAAAAGACAAAATGGGAAGCCATTCTTTCCCGTATGCCGGATACAAAAGGTGATTCGATTCGTAATCGGTTACTGATACTGGAACAAATTGAGCACGCATCATAAGATGCGTATTTTTCATTTTGTCGGTTGGGAATACACTTTCATAAATATGTATCTTTAAAAAATCAAAATTTTGCGATATATATTGAGTATACATACAACAGAAAGGATGATTTTATGACAAATCAAATAAATCCGAATGGAAAAAAAGATCTTGCCGATAAGATTTACGAAATTCCTTTGGAAGAATATCTAGAGGCAGTACATCAGATTCCGGATGTCACTGATCAAGAGGTAATGGATTATTATAAACAGATTGTAGAAGGACAAAATGCCAGAGAGCAGCTATCTCAAAATGGGAATACTATAGATGAACCATCCCGCACGCAGCTGGAACAAACCGTTCAGAGCGCCAATCAGGCGAAAGAGAATTTGTTTGGATCTAAGCTGGGTCTGGTTGCCGATATCGCAAAGAAATTTGTCGGTAAGGGAACATCTGTGCAGAGTTTAATACATGAAGGAAATCAGGGTGTGGCGAAAGCTGTCGAAAATCTTGTGGTAAATAATCCGGAGAAATTCAATAGATTGGTTCCTGAGTGGATTACCGAACGGATGGAGAGAGCTGTTAAAACAGATAAAAAAGAAGAATCCGAAGAAGAATAAAAACAACACGCATTACAGGATATCCTGGATGCGTGTTTCTGTTTTTGTTCCGGTTTCTAAATATTCAATCACCTGATCGGTGAGGTAGGTTGGTGTGCTGGCTCCGCTGGTAAGGGCAATAGTATGTACATGATTTAAATCTTCCGGGTTTAATTCATGGACATCGTTGATACGCAGCACCTGTGAAATGCCGGCTTCTTTTCCGATATCCGCCAATTTGGCCGTGTTATTGGAAGAAGGGTCTCCCACTACGATAAGTACATCAACATTCTTATCCTTTAAATCAAGGACAGCCTGCTGGCGAATGCGGGTCGCATTGCAGATTTCATCATGGATCAGCGCATTTGGATACATCGCTTTAATCGCATCAAAGAGCTGCTGAAGATCCATGATTGACATCGTTGTCTGATTGGTCACAAAAATAGGACCATCGATATTTTTAGGAATATCATTTTCTTTTTCAATTAAATAGATATCTTTATTTTGGAAACATACGGATTCCGCTTCCGGATGACCTTTTTTACCGATATAGAAAATCGTATATCCTTCTTTGAGCTTATCATTTACTACTTTTTGTGTTTGAAGTACAAAAGGACACGAAGCATCTACATATTTTAAATTCTTGGATTTTGCCTTTTCGATGACAGAAGGATGGATTCCATGGGCAGTAAAGACGACAATACCTTCATTTATCGTATCGAGAAGATCATACCGGCTCACACCTTTGGCGTCGATTGTATTGATATCATAGAACTCAAGGGCTTTTGTCACATAGGTATTGTGAACAAGATTTCCAAGTATGGTAATTATTTCATCCGGATTCTCTTCACGGATTTTTTTAACAGTGCGGATGGCGCGAAGCACACCGCCGCAATATCCCTGCGGATTGACTTTGATTATTTCATAACGATTCATGGTTTCATTATCCCAAACCTGGAAAAAAAGTCAATTTCAACAAACTTGTTTTAAAAAAATAGATGTGTTAAACTCGTTAAGACACAGAATGAATGTGAATTAGAAAGGATGGTATTTATGGAAGAGAAAACGATTACTCAACAAATTATGGAATTAGAACATTTCAAAACTTTAACACCGATTCAGGAGGCTGTCCTCGCTCGGAAAAATAAAAACAGGGATATCATCGGTATCTCATCCACCGGATCGGGAAAAAGCCATGCTTTCTTTATGTCGATATTTGAAAATTTGGACTTTGAAGATAAAAGCGTTCAGGCGGTAATATCCGCTCCGACAAGAGAGCTTGCTTATCAATTATACGACAGATGTAAAGAAATCGGAGATTATTTCAACGTATCCGTACGATTGTTTACCGGCGGGACTGAAAAGAAGGCTGTAAACGAGCAGCCTCAGATTGTCATCGGAACACCGGGCCGTTTAAAGGATATGTTTATCGATGAAAATTATCTGCGTTTAGATACGGCTAAAACCGTCGTGATCGATGAAGCAGATATGACCCTTGAATATGGATTTTTGGAAGACATTGATATGATTCTTTCTAAGATGGATAAAAAAGTACAGATCATGGTATTTTCTGCTACCATTCCGGAAGCCTTGCAGCCATTTTTAAAGAAATATTTATATGATCCATTCATCATTGAAATCGATGAAAAAGCGGATTTCCAATCATCGGTAACTAATATTCTGATTCCGTGCAAACATAAAACATATGGGGAAAAGCTTTTGGATGTATTACCGACTATTCAGCCATATGTGTGCTTGATCTTTGCCAATACGAATACCGAAGCAGCCGCCATTGCCGATTTACTGCGCCAAAATAACTATGATCTTGTGGAATTACACGGTGATTTAGAATCTCGCGAAAGAATGCATGCCATTAAAGAAATCCAGTCTCAGAAAAAGACATATATCGTTGCCAGTGATATCGCATCACGCGGTATTGATATCGATGGTATCACGCATGTTATATCGTGCGGGTTTCCGAAAGATCTTAAATTCTATGTTCATCGTGCCGGTCGTACCGGCCGTGCGAATCGTGATGGTATCTGTCTGGCTCTGTATCGTCCGGAGGATGAAAATGCAGCCGATCAGTTAATCAAAAAGGGAATCCGTTTTGAACATCAGGATGTTCGAAATGGTGCATTGGTCAATTTAAAAGGCTTCCATCAGGCAAGACCAAGACGCAAAAAAGATCCATTGGATGCAGAGATTAAGAAGATCGTAAATCGTAAAAACACGAAGGTAAAACCGGGATATAAAAAGAAACAGCAGAAGGAAATCGATGCCCTTCGCCGTAAGCGCAAAAGAGCGATTATCCAGCAGGATATTGCCCGTCAGAAAAAAGAACGTGCCAAGGCAAAACAGCGTGCTAAAAGGAATGAAGAATGATTTATCTGGGATCTCATGTATCAATGAAGGCACCGGATTATTTTCTCGGGGCTGTAAAGGAAGCTTTATCCTATAACGCTAATGCCCTGATGTTGTATACCGGTCCTCCGCAAAATTCAAAGCGGGTTGATATGGAAAAGATGAAAATTGAAGAGGGATTATCTTTATTAAAGGATAATGATATTAATCCTTCCAGGGTGATTGTCCATGCTCCCTATATTATCAATCTTGCCAATACGACAAATCCGGATATTTCAGATTTTGGAGCTGATTTTCTTGTCAATGAGCTTGAAAGAACGAATAAGCTTCATGCCAAGTATTTAATTTTACATCCGGGATCTTATCTGAAGGCGTCTTTAGAAGATGGAATTCAAAGGATTGCCCAAAAGCTCAATGAGGTATTTGAAAAAGATGCAACGGATGTATGCATCACACTGGAGACGATGGCAGGAAAAGGATCCGAGGTAGGAAGAACTTTTGAAGAATTGGCTTTCATCTATGAAAAAGTTGATAAGAAAGATCGCATTCGTTTCTGTTTAGATACCTGTCATATCCATGATGCCGGATATGATTTAAACGCATTTGATGATGTTCTGGATTCATTTGACCATGTACTCGGTTTAGAGAATCTAGGCTGTATACATGTCAATGACTCTAAAAATATCTGCGGTGCTCATAAAGACAGGCACGCCAATATTGACCAGGGTTATATCGGTTTGAAAAATCTGGCTTATGTGGTACATCATCCAAGACTTCAAAATATTACTAAGATTTTAGAAACACCATGGATCGATGGTAAAGCACCTTATAAAGAAGAAATTGAATTATTAAGAAAAGCGGGCTAAACCCGCTTTTTAAAACTCATTAATTTCCTTTTTTAATCGAGGTACCATTTCCGATACCGGAATCTTTTCAATAATCTTTCCTTTTTTAATCAACAGTCCTTCATTGATACCGCCGGCAATCGCAATATCAGCGTGTTTTGCCTCACCCGGACCGTTGACAACACATCCCATGATCGCAACCGTAACGGTTTTATTAATGGTCTGAAGGTATTGTTCGATTTCATTGACAACCGGTTCCATATTCCATTGGGTTCTGCCGCATGTCGGACAGGCAATCAGATTCGGAACATTTTGAATCAATCCGCAGGATTTTAACAGCTCTTTCACAATTGGAATTTCCTTTTGCGGAGCTCCATTGACACTGATACGAATGGTATTACCGATTCCTTCCATTAATAAAGTACCCAAAGCTAAAGAGCTCTTGATGGCAGAGGTCATCACGGTTCCGGCTTCGGTTACACCTAAATGAAGCGGATAATCAAAGGTTTGGGAAGCTAATCGATATGCTTCAATACAAAGTAGTGGGTCCGATGATTTAAAGGATAATACGGTATCATAGAAGTCTAAATCTTCAAGAATCTGTACATGTCTTTTTGCGCTTTCAATCATTCCTTCTGCAGTCGGTTTGCCATATTTTTCATGAATATCTTTTTCTAAGGATCCGCTGTTGATACCGATACGAATCGGAATCTTTTTTTCTTTACAGGCATTAACTACCTTTTCCACATTCTCTCTGGAACCGATATTTCCCGGATTTAAACGGATCTTATCTACACCGGATTCAATGCAGGCAAGTGCTAAGCGGTAGTCAAAGTGGATATCCGCTACAAGAGGAATATGAATCGCATTGCGAATCGTTCCCATAGCCGCTGCATCTTCTTTATCCATACAGCTGACGCGGATCAGTTCACATCCCATCTTCTCTAATTCGAGAATTTGAGCAATGACTTCATCGGTGCGGCTTGTCTTGATGTTACACATGGATTGGATCACAACATGGTTGTTTCCACCGATTTCTATATCTTTTACCTTAACGGTTCTTGTTTGTGTTCTGTTCATCTTATCACCTCGGCTTTAGTATACTCTATTTTCTTAAAATAGGGACAGAATGAATAGAATTCTTTATATCAGTTCTTTTTTTTACCTTTTAGTGAGATAATAATCATGTAATTCAAGTACAGGAAAAATAAAGTTTGGACAAGGAGAGTTATCATGAAAATTTCTTTAATTGAACCATTAAATGTCAAAGATGAAGTCATAGAAAGACTTTCAGCCCCATTAAAGGATAGAGGGCATACATTTGTATCATATGATGCTTTATGGAAGGATATGGATGAGTTAAAAGAAAGAGTGTATGACAGTGATGTTGTCATGCTGGCAAATCATCCTTTTCCTATACAGGCAATAGAAGCAGCCACGCAGTTAAAAATGCTCGATGTTGCCTTTACAGGAATTGACCATATTGATGTTGATGCCTGTAAAGAGAGAAATGTTATGATCTGCAATGCTGCCGGATATTCTACACAAACCGTTGCGGAGCTCATTATCGGAATGGCTGTTGCCGGTTTAAGAAATATGGTGAAAGCTGACCGGAACACCAGAACAGGAAAAACAGCTGCGGGACTTGGAGGAAGAGAAATTCACGGCCGAACTGTCGGTATTATCGGTCTGGGAGCTATTGGTTTACAGGCCGCAAAACTGTTTCTTGCCTTTGGAGCCAACGTAATTGCGTATAATCGTTCACAAAAAGAAGAGGCAATAAAGCTTGGAATTCAATTTAAATCGCTTGACGAGGTCTTGAAAGAAAGCGATATTATCTCATTAAATCTTCCGAATAATTCAGAAACGAAAGGGTTAATTTCAAAAGATAAGATCGCTCTTATGAAAAACGATGCCATATTTATCAATTGTGCCAGAGGTCCTATTGTAGACAATGCTGCTCTTGCCCATGCATTGAATAATGATGAACTCGGATTTGCATGTATTGATGTGTATGATATGGAACCACCGATCCCGGAAGATTATCCTTTATTAAACGCAAAAAATACTATACTTACTCCGCATCAGGCATTTATCTCGGAAGAAGCCATGGAAAGAAGGGCAGAGATTGTTTTTGATAATGTCGTCAATTGGCTGGATGGAAATCCAATCAACGTATGCCGATAAGTTAATTGATGTTACTTGAAAAGCTATTTTTTAAGTTGTTTAAATCTACATGAAAAAGGATTAATGATTTGCCATTTAGAATAGGAAGCCGTCATGTACGGCTTTTTATAATTTCTGATTCTTTTTACAAATGATAGGAAATATGGTTAAATAAAAGATACGAAAAGGGGGAAGGAACTTGCGTAAAAGATTAAGCCGCTTTTGGAAACAATTCAAGTATTTCTTAAAAACCGGTGTCTTCTCGGAAGATAGAAGACCGATTGACCAAATTGTTTCCGGTCGTATTGTCGTATTTGCAGGATTGATTCTCGCCGCTTTTTTAGTGATTTTTATCCGTCTTTTTTATATACAAGTTATTTCCTATAATTCTTATACGGAAAAGAAGAATGAATATACATCAATCGTCCAATATATTAGTGCACCAAGAGGGCAGATTTATGACTGCAAGGGAAGAGTGCTAGCTAAAACGGTTATCTCTCATAACATTGTCTATACATCACCACGTAATATGACGGTGGATGATTATCGTGTCTATGCCCAGCGTATTGTGGAAGTATTCAATGTAGATGCTTCAACTTTTACAGAGCGGGATCGAAAAGAAGCGTATATGACATTTAAGTCATTTCTGGACTACAACGATGATGAGTATGCCGCTAACCATTTATTGACCAAACAGGAATTGGCAGAGTATTCAACCGGTGCCTGGGGGTCGAATGCAGAATCAAGACGTTATCAATTGATTTATTCCCGTATTACCGATAAAGAATTATCGGAAATGGATGAAAAAGAGTTGAAGATCTGTGTTGTATATCAGCGTATGGTCAATTACCAGACGCCGGGGCAGGAGAATGTTATTTTACAGGACGTCAGCGATGATGATGTAGCTTATCTTGTAGAACATAAAACCGAATTCCCGGGATTCGATGTCGATTTCGGCGGATGGAAAAGAGAATATCCTTATGGTGAGTCTTTATCCGATGTATTAGGCTCTGTATCTACCAGTACTGAAGGTTTGCCGGATACCTATTCAGATTACTATCTTGCCAAAGGTTATCAATACAATGCCCCGGTCGGTAAATCCGGTTTGGAATTTCAATACAACGACTATTTATCCGGTGTATCGGAGAAGTCACGTATCACTTATGATTCCAACGGTCTGGCTCGAAAGGAGATCTTACGCTCTGCCCAAAAGGGATACGATATCTATCTTTCCATTGATATTGATTTACAGACAGCTCTTGATGCGACCATCAAAAGCGTGTTGGAGTCGGCAGCAGGTACATCCGGCCGAGAAAACTTCCAGTCTCTGTTTACCTGCATCATGAATCCGCAGACCGGTGAACTTTTAGCTTTATCCGGTTATTCCATTGATTTGGAAACAAAACAAATGACATACTTTGCCTCAGGTAACTATGTTTCACTGGCGAACCCGGGATCCTGCGTAAAAGGTGTAACTGTTTATATGGGCCTGTCCGAAGGAGTGGTTAAGCCGGGGGAAATTATCAACGATGAGGTAATGAATATCGGTGGTGAGGAATTTGGATCCTATGAAAACCATGGACCGGTAGATGATGTAGAAGCTTTAGCAGTATCCAGTAACGTATACATGTTTAATATCGCCATACGAATGGGTGGCGGTAACTATGTAGAAGGTCAGGCACTTAATTTTCCGGATACATCGGCAACATTAAACCGTATGCGGCGCTACTATTCCATGTTTGGATTGGGAAACCAGACCGGTGTTGATCTTCCAAATGAGGTAAATGGCTTTCTTGGTGTCGGATTTATTCCTTCGATGGCTCTAAACTATGCGATCGGACAGTTGGATATGTACAGCCCGCTGCAGCTTCTTCAATACATCGGAACGATTGCCGCCAACGGAAATATGTACCAGATTCATGTGATGACAGAAGTCAAAGAAAACGGCGGAAACAATGTAGTCGATGCCGGTGAAGTTGAAGTTCGTTCTACACTTCCGAAAAAGAACGCTGAATACTTGAACCGTGTTCAGCAGGGAATGAGAGCATGTGTGGCAACGGGATATTGCGGAAACTATGATTATCAATTGGATTATGAAGTAGCCGCAAAAACCGGAACTGCCGAGGTAACAAAATGGACAACCGCAACCTTTGTAGGTTATGCACCTTATGAAAATCCGAGAATGGCTTTTGCGTGCGTTGCACCGACTTCTTCAATCAACGATGTCAACGTACGAGATAATATCTGTACCTATAATGTTATGCCGGATGTGATGGCAACCTATTTTGAGCTATATCCATAATATTTTAGTTGCGGATAATTTATAAAGTATGGTATAATTGCGAGGCAGTGTAAGGAGGACAGATCATGAGAGATCGTATTACATTTAAGTGCTCTGTTTGTGGGGAAGAAAACTACATCGGTACTAGAAATAAGAAAAAACATCCTGAACGTATGACAGTAAAAAAATATTGCTGGAAATGTAACCAGAAAACTGATCATAAGGAGAAGAGATAGAAAGACCGATGATTCGGTCTTTTTTATCATTTTGGTTATGGAAGTTTATCACGCTGTATTAGGTCCGGTCCAGACCAACTGTTATATCGTTGTTAAAGAAGGGCACGCACTTATTATCGATCCGGGAGATACCATTGATTTAACGGATTTTTTCAATCAGAAACAGATTGTACCGGATGCGATTTTATTGACACATGCTCATTTTGATCATATCGGTGGTGTAGACGGTATATTAAGGTCGTATGATATACCGGTTTATCTTCATCCTTTAGAATTTGACTTCCTAATGGATGATACATTAAATGCTTCATCGGATTTCTTTCAAAATATGATCTGTCATTGTGATCCGGTACCTTTACAGGAGGGGTTGATGAAGATTGGTAATTTTGAAATTACCGTAACGCATTGTCCGGGTCATACTGTTGGTTCCTGTGTTTTTCAAATTGAAGACAGATTGTTTTCGGGGGATGTATTATTTCAAGGGTCGTGCGGAAGATGCGATCTTCCAACCGGTAACGAAGCACAGATGAGAGTCTCTCTTTCAAAGTTGAAAGAATTAGATGACAACATTATCGTTTATCCGGGACATGGTGCAATGACCACCATCGGTAAAGAAAAACAATCCAATATACATATGATTTATGCATAAAGAACGATTTATTTCGTTCTTTTTCTTTTTTTAGCGTATAAGAAAGTGGAGGTGCCACATGGAAGAACTGTTAAATGATTTAATTCGCTTCGCATTAGAAAAAAAAGCCAGTGATATTCACTTTATCGTTAATCACAATGAGTTAAAGGTACAGATTCGAACGCTTATGGGGATAGAAAATGTGATTCAGGATATTTGGTCGGTACAGTTATTTGAATATATGAAATTCATATCCGGATTTGATTTAATGAATCCTTTTTTACCGCAGAGCGGTCAGTTTTCGGTTTCGGTCAATCATAGAATCATCTATTGCCGTTTCAGTGTCATTGTCAACGGAAGCTTAGAAACAGGGGTTCTGCGTTTACTCAATACGGCACCTTCTTTATCGATTGATGATCTTACCTCCAATCAAAGACATATCGCTTATTTAAAAAGTCTGATTCATTTGCGCCAGGGTTTAGTCATCGCAGTAGGCCCGACCGGTTCCGGAAAAACCACCACATTACATGCCATATTACATGCGATATCACTTGAATCGGGTCATAAGGTAGTTTCCCTGGAAGATCCTATTGAAATTGAAGATGATAACTATTTACAGCTGCAGATTAATGATCAAATCGGATTTACCTTTGAAAAGGGAATTGAAGAGCTTTTAAGACATGATCCGGATGTCATCCTAATCGGTGAGACACGCAATGAGTATGCAGCCCGCATGATGGTGCGCTGTGCTCTGACCGGTTCTCTGGCATTTACCACACTGCACGCTAAAAACGCTATGGAAGCTATACAGCGATTATTAAATCTTGGTTTAACAACTTTTGATTTAAAGGATACCTTAACCGCTGTGATTGGGCAGAGATTATATCGAAATACGAAAGGAGAAAGAGAATGCATTTATGAAATTCTTACCGGAAAAGATCTTCAATACGTCATCGCAAACCAGGCCTACCCCGAAGGATTTACCACTCTCGAAAAAGAAATCGCTATGGCAATTGCTGACAAGCGAATTGACGATCCGCAAGCCGAGTGGGATCTTAAAAGTTTCCAAAAGTGAGTTGCAGCAGTTTGCCTTATTTGCCAATCAGGGTTTAGATATGACCACCGTAATTGAACTGGTATTCAAGGAGCATGAAAAGATTTTATCCCGTCTAAAAGAAGGACAGAAGCTTTCCAGGATATTAACGGAAAACACAGGAGATCCCTATTTTCAAACACTTCGTATCTTAATGGATCATCTATCCGTCAAAGAGGCTATTGAAACCTGCAATTTCGTCCATCAAAGTTTTTTTTCTTTATGGAAGGAGAGCTTAAAAGAATTGTTTTATCCGTTTATTCTGTTTGTGTTTTCCTTCTTTATGATTCTATTTTTCGATGACTATATTCTTCCGCAGATGTCAGCTTACACAGGCTCTGAACACAATCCGCTGATTTCCTTTTTAAAGATTCTTTATTTTATTCTTTTGATCATGATTCTTATGGCATTTATTTTTCTTGTCTATTTAAATAGAGCTTCTTTAGATAAAAAAAGATCATGGATGTCTAAAGCTGTAGGTATGCCATTATTCAGACAGATGAATTCACTTCAATTTTCCCGTATTCTTCAATCGCTTCTCAACAAAGGAATATCCACCCAGGAATGTTTTGAAATTATGTATACCATGGATTTTAATCCTTTTATCTACTGCAGTGTAGATCATGTTTTAAAAGCTTTAAATCATGGTCAAACTCTGGAACATGCATTTGAGAGCTGTATCTTTTTTGATTCAGTTTTCATTAAACTGACAAGACTTGGATTATTTAGCGGTTCACTTGAAAGAGTTCTTGTTCTGTACAATCAGACCACAATGAATTTGATCAAAGAAAAAATTCATAAAATATGTATTTGGATACAGGCTTTTTCTTATTTTGGGGTAGGCATTGTGGTGATGGTTGTTTATCAAGTCTTATTGATGCCGCTTGAAATGTTTAATTCCATCTAGAAAGGACATTTATGAAACGAAACGCATTTACAATTTTAGAAATGATGATTGTATTACTCATCATGACAATTATTTTACTGGTGACACTTCCCAATATTCAGCAGAAGGAAAAGATTATTCGCGCTAAGGGATGTGAGTCTTTGGTTGAAATTGTGAATTCACAGATTTTATTGTATGAAATTGAGCACGATCAAACACCGGGTTCAGTATATGATTTGATTGCCGAAGGGTATTTAAAGGAAGACCAGGCAAAATGCCCAAATGGTATGGAGGTGATGATTGTTGATGGACAGGCCCAAGCACAATAACGGCTTTACTCTTTTAGAAGCACTTCTTGTTCTATTCATATTGTCCGTATCCATTTTTTCCTTCTCAGTGATCCATCACAAACCATCCTTAGAAATCGTCTGTAAAAAAATCATGAACTTATCCGTTACTATGCAGGAAAGGGCTTTTTCTCAAAAAGTGAATCAATATGTGCAGATTCATACCCATGAAGCTGTTTTTGAAGAAACGATTTACTACTACCCAGAAGGGATTGTCTGTGAAGGGTATGATTATCACTACAATGCGAAAGGGAATATTAATCAGGCAGGAAGTATTACCTGTACCGATTCAAAAAGTATGAAAAGAATTGTTGTGCAGTTAGGAAGTGGGCGAATGCGTATTGAATAGAAACGGCAGTACACTTTTAGAAGTATTATTAGCGCTTCTGGTATTAGGGATTTGTTCACTTCTTATTGCGGCAGCCGCAAGATCGATATGGAATACAAAGGGGATGTTGATCCATGAACAATTGGAAACAGAATGGTACTATACACCCTAGAATCAATGGTTTTACCTTAGTGGAAGCTCTCGTTGCGCTTATGGCAAGCGGCTTAGTTGCCATTTGTTTTGTACTGGTGTTACAGGCATGCGTACATATGGTCAATCAGGATGTAGATCATCAGGAGCAGTTTTCAATTTTACAGCTTCGCCAGATTGCAGCTTTAAGCGATCATTGTAAAGTAGAAAATGAATGGATGGTCTGCAGTTATATGAAATCGGATATTGCGGTAGGCTTTGATGCCAACCGTCTGGTGAAAATTGAAGGATATGAAATATTTATGGAGGATATCGATTATGCCGGATTCTATGATCAAGATGATCATATCTATCTTAAGTGGGAAAAGAAGGGGAAAGGATATCAGGCCCAAATCAATTAACGGATATATTTCGATGATGGGGATGATTGTCTTTTTTGTGGTCCTGCAGACAGTATCTTTAATGGTAGTTTACTCCATGAGCGGCTCCACGTTATTAAAGGCAGATAAACAGAGTATTTTGGATTTATCCATATTGTCCCATGCCAGACACATTATCGAAAACAATCAATATGTGGAAAGATGTCATTTACCTCTGTCTAACCGTATTGAATATGAAAATATTGTGGTTGACAATACGCAGGTTGAATTAGTTGACCATCAAACATTTGTATCCTGTAAGTATGAAACGGAATATCCTGTAGAGATGCGGATATACTATGATGCTCACCAAATTATCGGTTATGAAATCGAATCATATTAAGTTGACGAAGCTTTCAAATCATGGTAAATTCTTTGGTATAAGCGATGATTTAGAGTAGTAAAGGAACCTTTATTTTTTAGAGAATTACCGGCTGGTGAAAGGTAATAAATAAAGTCTTTGAACTCGCTAATGAGCTGATAAGTAATGTTATCCGTAATTCTTGCGATAAAAGAAATTGAGTGCACAATTTTTATTGTGAACTAAGGTGGTACCGCGTTAAAACGTCCTTAGATCGGGGCGTTTTTTTGTTTATAAGGGAGGTAATGGTATGTACGATCATAATTCAATTGAAAAGAAGTGGCAGAAGCGCTGGCTGGAAGAAAAGACCTTTGCCTGTGATACTTCCGACTTTTCAAAAGAAAAATTCTATGTGCTGGATATGTTCCCATATCCAAGCGGCAACGGTTTGCATGTAGGACATCCGGAAGGATATACGGCAACGGATATTATTGCCAGAAAGAAAAGAATGGAAGGCTATAACGTATTACATCCGATGGGATGGGATTCCTTCGGTCTTCCGGCTGAACAATATGCGATTAAGACAGGAAATCATCCTTCAACATTCACAAAGATGAACATTGATCACTTCCGTGATCAGATTCAGTCATTAGGTTTCAGCTATGACTGGGACCGTGAATTTGCGACCAGTGATCCATCCTACTATAAATGGACGCAATGGATCTTCTTGCAGCTGTATAACCGCGGCTTGGCATATGTAGATGAAATTCCTGTAAACTGGTGTCCGGAATTAAAGGCAGTACTGGCCAATGAAGAAGTTGTAGATGGTAAATCGGAAATCGGTGGATATCCGGTTATTCGTAAGCCGATGCGTCAGTGGGTATTGAAAATTACCGATTATGCAGAAAGACTGCTGGAAGATCTGGAATTATGTGACTGGCCGATTTCTACCAAAGAAATGCAGAAAAACTGGATTGGTAAATCACAGGGTGCCAATGTAGTATTTAAGATTGATGGCCATGATAAGGAATTTACCGTATTCACAACACGCTGCGATACGTTGTTCGGTGCTACGTATTGCGTAATGGCTCCGGAACATCCATTTGTCAAAGAAATTATGACAGCGGATAAAAAGGATGAAGTAGAAGCTTATATCCAGGAATGTCAGACTAAATCCGATTTGGAAAGAACCGATCTGAACAAGAATAAGACAGGTGTATTTACCGGTGCCTATGCGATCAATCCGGTTAACGGCAAGAAGATTCCAATCTGGATTTCTGACTATGTATTAGCCTCTTACGGAACCGGTGCAATCATGGCCGTTCCTGCTCACGATACCCGTGACTATGAATTCGCAAAGAAATTTGATTTGCCGATCATTCCTGTATTGGAAGGCGGTAATGTGGACCAAGAAGCATATACTGAGGATGGATTACATATCAACTCCGAATGGTTAGATGGATTGGATAAGAAAGAAGCCATCGATAAGATGGTTGCCTGGTTAGAAGAGCATCATTGCGGTGAAGCCAAGGTTACTTATAAATTACGTGACTGGTTATTCTCTCGTCAGCGTTATTGGGGAGAACCGATTCCTATTATCATGATGGAAGATGGCACAATGCGTACTGTAGATATTGATGAACTGCCATTAGAATTACCGGCTACGACAAACTTTAAGCCAAGCGACAACGGAGAAAGTCCATTAGCTAATATTCCGGATTTCTTAAATGTTGAAATCGATGGTGTAAAGGGTACCCGTGAGACCAATACGATGCCGCAATGGGCAGGTTCCTGCTGGTATTATATCCGCTATATCGACCCGCATAATGATGAATGCATCGGTGATCCAAAACTCTTGGAGCACTGGCTGCCGGTTGACTTATATGTCGGTGGTGCAGAACATGCGGTATTACATCTGTTGTATGCACGTTTCTGGCATAAGGTATTGTATGACTGCGGTGTAGTAAAGACTAAGGAACCATTCGCAAAATTATTCCACCAGGGTATGATCTTAGGTCCAAACGGAGTTAAGATGTCAAAATCCCGTGGAAATGTCATCAACCCGGATGAAATCGTAGAATCCCATGGTGCCGATGCACTTCGTGTATATGAAATGTTTATGGGACCGTTAGAAGCATCTTTACCTTGGTCAACAAGCGGTTTGGATGGAACTCGTAAATGGTTGGAAAGAGTAAACCGTTTCTATCATGAAGTAGCTGAAATTACCGATACAAATGATGGCAAACTGGATCGTGTTTACAACGAAACCGTTAAGAAAGTATCCGGTGATATCGATACACTCAACTTCAATACTGCCATTTCGCAGATGATGATCTTTATCAATGAAGCTTATAAGACAAAGACCATTTATCGTGAATATGCGGAAGGCTTTGTGAAGATGTTTGCCTGCTTCGCACCGCATTTAGGTGAAGAATTATGGCAAACCTTAACAGGTGAAGCAGGCATTTCTTATGTCGCTTGGCCAACATTTGACGATAGCAAACTTCAAGATGATGAAGTCGAAATCGTCCTTCAAGTTTTAGGCAAAAACAAAGCTAAAGTCATGGTACCAACAGGTGCTTCAAAAGATGAACTGGAAAAAATTGCCCTTGAAAATGATGTGATCAAAGACTTAATCGCTGGTAAAACAGTC
>JAGAWH010000195.1 GCA_017941505.1 Faecalicoccus sp.
CGGACTGTATGGACAAACCTGGAAATCTGCATCAAAAACACAAGGCCAGAGAGCCTGCGGAAAGGAACTGGTAGAATAATGGCGGTGATTCAGGTCTTGAAGGGGTAAAAAATAACCTCTCTCAAACGCTTTATAAAGCGGGATTGAGAGAGGGCAAATTCTATAAAATTTTTTCTAAAATGTGGAAAAACCCTATTGACAAGATTTTTCAACATTTATCGGTGAATAGTAACAAATATTTATATGGAAAAGAATTATACCTATATCGTTCGCTGCAAAGATGGTACGCTTTACACCGGCTGGACCAACAATTTAGAAAAACGCATTGCTATGCATAATGAGAAAAAAGGCGCAAAATACACCAAATCCAGAACCCCGGTAGAGCTTGTCTATTTTGAATGTTTTGATACAAAAGAAGAAGCCATGTCCAGAGAATTCCATATCAAAAAATTATCTCGAAAAGAAAAATTGGATCTGATTAAAGATCCAGATTAATCCTATAAGCTTAAAATCTTATCAATAATTCTTTCGATATCGGTTCTGTTCTCCAACTTTTTCTTAATTTCATTTGCCTGTTTCACATTATCTGTGATGATGCAATCTGCATCCGAACATAAGAAACGGTGCTGTGATTGTTTTGAATTCGCTGTCCAGATCAGGGCTCCTTTACCCTGTTTATGAATAGCGTTGATGGCATCGGATGTGCCTGACTCCTCTTCCAATCCAATATAGTCACAATTGAGGGCAGCCGTATTTCCAAAGGAAAGCCATGTTAGATAAGCTGTCTCCATTTCCGGATAGGTCGTTTCAATATAGTTGATTAAATCGTATTTCAAAGAGATCAATACAACCTCATCTTCCATTCCCATTTCCTTAACGATCTGCACGGCATCATCTGCCATCTTTTTATCTGCGCTCTTTCCTTTGAGCTCAGTAAAAAGAATCACCTTTCCCCGGCTTGCCTCCAACATTTCCTCAAAGGTAGGAATAGGCTGACCATCTACCTTCAACATCTTTACTTCATCCAGGCTCATCTGTTCCGGTTTCCGCTTATCTGAGGCAACACGCTTAAAATTACCGTCATGAAGTACAATATAATGCCCATCCGCTGTCCGTTGAATATCAATTTCACTTCCATACGCTCCCAATTCATAAGCAGTCTCAATACCGGCAACGGTATTCTCTGCCGCTTCATTACCTCCTGCCCTATGAGCTATGATGCGGGTTGTAACAGTTGTCGGAAACACTTCATCAAAATGATTGTATAAAACTATTGAAAGTCCGGCGATGCATATTATGGCACACACAAAAGCCATATTAAGAACCGGATGCTTCTGATGATCTCTGATTGGATAATATACCTGCTTCCCTTCCTTATACGTATAGTACAGCTGAGTAAGTTTCATAATATATAAAGGTGTACTGTATAGTCCGGCTAAAGTTGATAAGACAATTCCCAACATCATCACAAAAAGAGTCAACACCCGGTGCATTCCCTTGCTCATACCAATCAAATCAATCAATAACAGCGGAAGCACAATGGTAACGATCGCAATCGTCGCTAAAACGAGAATACCGGTCAAGGCATAGATGATATTCTGCTTGAAATAATCGCGTCTATTAACTTTCATGAGCGCCTTGGATTGTATTGATGCTTCATGAAGTGAATAATGATCCAAAATCACTCCATGAAGAATAAATATATTGGCAAGTCCAATCATTAAAAAGATGATAACCGCAATAATTGTTAAGGCAAGATAGAGCGGCGTAGTTTTAATCACAGATGTGATAAATGTCGGAATATACAATCCCTGTGTTAAGGATATGGATACTCCAAATCCAAGAATAGGCGCTAAAAGTGCTATGTATAAAATAACGCCAATCCCCTCCATTTTCATAAAAGCGGGCATCACACGAAATGCCTTCTTAATATTATCGATGATTCGCGTTTCCCTTCCCTTGATCAAATCTCCGCTTAGCTCTATCATTGCGATCAAATCCAATGCAACGTACACAAGTAAAGTGACAAATCCGATAAAGATGATGAGTAAGCCCTGCCATGTTGTAAACAAAAACAGGAAATCCCCGCTGGAGAGCGCAACCCTTCCGGTACTTTGAAGAAGCGCATTAAAAATTTTATTTAATACATATAGCCAAACGGATAATGCACTTTTTGTAACCAGCTGATACTGCAGCACATCATACATTGCCTGCCAATATGGTAAAAGTTTCTGTTTCATGATATCCCCCTGTCAAACAATAATACTTTACCTTTAGAATACTCCTCTTTTTCAATATTTTAGAAAAATTAAATATTTTCAATATTTTCCTGTATTTCATCCCAAACAGGATCTAAGGCATCGATGATCTTTCGATATAAATGATATCGCTTATCGTAATACTTAAAAGAGTCTGTATTTGGTTCATATCTTTGGCCAATCTCTGACATCGACTGTACAGCCAGGTCCAGCGTATCATATTGCCCGGCCGCAAAAGCTGCCGCAATGGCACAACCTAATGCACCTGTCTGGTTGGCCTTAATCGTTTCAACCGGTATTTTCATGATATCCGCAAACATCTGTGACCATACCTTAGAGTTGGCTGCCCCACCCGATAGACGGATTACTTCCGGTGCATCTCTTCCGGTTTCCATAAGCTTCTCATAGTGATGCCGGTGTCCGTAACATATACCTTCATAGATGCTTCGAAAAAGAACTCCTCTATTATCACTGATGGAAAGACCAATCAAAGATCCCCTGGCATTGGGATGGACATTGGAGGCCATCAAAAACGGTAAGAAAACAGGTACAAATTGCTTATAAGATATCTCTTCCACCGCTTTATTAATCGTGTCATAGATATCCGATGATTTTACATCCGGCATCAGTTCCTTGATAAACCATTCCAAATTACCGGCAGAGGTCGGTGAGGACTGCTCAATCAAATAATAAGGCTCAATACAGAATAAAGAATTCATTACATTATGTCCTTCAAGTGATGGTTTTAGATCTGGGTATTCGTTTATTGACCAGGTCCCGGCAATCATACAGATTTTCTCAGAAGATAAAACCCCTGAGGCAATGGCACAGGCATTGATATCAAACATACCCCCAATCACCGGAGTCCCTTCTTTAAGCCCGGTTAAAGCAGCTGCATCTTGAGTCACATACCCGGCAATTTCAGTAGAAGTACAGATGGGTGGAAGTGCATCCATCACTTCCGGAATGTTGAAACATTCCAATAATCTTAAATCAAAAGCTTTTTTTGAAAGATTCATCATTCCAGTTCCGGAATAATCCGTAATTTCCGCTTTGGCTTTACCGGTTAAGCGAAAGCGGATATAATCCTTACATTCAAAGATCCACTTGATATTTTGATAATTTTCCGGTTCATTGTCTTTTAACCATGCCAGAAGGGCAACCGGTTGGGAAGCCATCACATGCTGGTAAGAATATTGAAATGCCTTTTTTTCCGTTCCATCCTTGCGCCATTTGGTGACATAACTGTAAGTTCGATTATCTGTGGAGATAATTCCGTTTCGAACAGGACATTCATCTTTACCCCAGAGATACATCCCCTTACCATGACCGCAGATACCGATTCCCTTAATTTCATTCGATTTGACTTTGGACTGTTTGAGAACCTCTTTGATTACGATGCAGTTATCAATCCACATCTGTTCCATATCTCTTTCCACAAAGTCCGGCTTTTCGGTGATAGCTGCCGTAGAGATAGAATATACGGCAATTTCCTTTCCCTTTTCATCAAACAAAGCTGCTTTGGTGGTAGTTCCCCCATTATCTAAACCTAAATAATAATTCATGTAGTTTTACCTCTCTAAACCTTAAAATTATTATATCAATCGAATTCCACCTTTTTAAACAAAAGAAAACCGGATCAAAATTATTGATCCAGTTCATTCCAATCTAATAAAACTTTACCATCCTGACAAACCAGTGCCGGAATACCGATATTGCCCTTTTTGCGTACAGAGTCAAATACAGGATTGGAATCTCTAAGCGCTAGAAATTCCTTCATCAGCTTTAACGATTCTGTAATATTCAAATAGGTATACTCAACCCCTCTGGCATCCAGATCCTTCTTACATGCCAGGCAATCCGGACATAAATCGCTTCCATATATTTTCAACATTTACTCCATAGCCTCCATTTTTTCTTCCCATTCTTCCATCAAAGATTCGATTTCTTTTTCCTTTTGGGCTATTCTTTCTTCTAATTCATCCATCTTCTGATAGCTTTCATAATACTCGGGCTCATAGCGAAGCTCTTCCATTTGATCGAGTTCTTTTTGAGCTGCATCCAATAAAGCTTCTAATTTTGCGATACGATTTTTGATAACCTTTCGGTCCTGAAAATCAGAAACTGAGCTGGGCTGATTTACAACTTGAACAGCTTCTGTTAAGGAATCTGTCTTTTTCTTTTCAATATACTCATCATAGGTCAGATCATAAACCTTGGAATCCTCAGATATTTCAAGAATACGGGTAGCCATCTTTTTTAAGAACATGCGGTCATGACTGACAAAAAGAATCGTTCCATCATAATCACTTAACGCATCTTCCAAAGCCTCTTTGGTAGGAATATCCAAATGGTTTGTCGGCTCATCCAGGAGTAATAAATTTCCATGTTCCAACATCAATTTTGCCAGAGCTAAACGCACTCTTTCCCCACCGGACAGCGTATTCATCTCTTTAAATACTTCATCCTGGGTAAACAGAAAGCTGGCCAGTGTATTACGGATTTCCGTTTGAGTGGCATCCGGTGCCACCTGCCACAACTGATCGAGAACATTATTATCCGATGTCATCTGGGCAGAATCCTGGTCAAAGTATCCAACATCAATTTGATGTCCGAAGGTGAAGCTTCCTGAAAGCGGAGGTATCTTTTCCATCAATGTCTTCATCAACGTACTCTTTCCGATTCCATTGGATCCATAAACCGCCATACGCTGATTACGAATGAGTTCAAAGGAAACTTTAGATAAAGGTACATCATACCCTACTACAAGATCGTTAACTTCTAAGACGTGTTTACCGCCCTTTCTGGCGCATTGAAAGTGGGCCTTCATGCGGCTGGTATCCTGACGTACATCTTCAATACGGTCCATGCGCTCTAAGTACTTGATCTTACTTTGGGCAAAGGATGCCTTGTTTTTCTTATAGCGGAATTTTTCAATCAACTCTTCCAATCGCTTGATATCCGCCTGCTGACGCACATAGGCATCGTGATTTTTCGCCAGATATTCTTCCTTCGCCTTAATATATTGGGAATAATTGCCGACATATCGGGTTGTTTTACCGAATTCAATTTCCACGATTTCATCGGCAACCCTGTCTAAAAACATACGGTCATGCGATACTAAAATGACCGCTGAAGGATAATGGCGGATATAACCTTCCAGCCATTCTATGGCATCAATATCCAAATGGTTGGTGGGCTCATCCAAAAGTAAGATATCGGGCTTGCTTAAAAGCAGTTTGACTAAGGCAATCTGCGTCTTCTGACCGGATGAAAACTCTTTTAAAGGTCGGTTTAGATCTTGTTCATCAAATTGGAAATGATAAAAGACCGATTTTAGTTCCACATCATATTGGTATCCGTTTAAGGCTTCAAACCGCTGCTGTAAAGAGGCATAGCGCTCCATTTCTTTTTCTGTTGGATTATCTGCCATGATCACAGCCTGTTCATTCAATTGTTTTTCCAATTCACGAACATGGTCAAAAGCTTTTAATAATTCTTCATATACAGTATGTTCTTCACTGGAAAAAGTCACCTGGGCAAGATAGCCGATCTGACATCCGGAGGCTTTGGTCAAACTTCCTTCATCCATCGTTTCCTGGCCACACAGTATTTTCAACAATGTCGTCTTACCGCAGCCATTTCGTCCGACTAAGGCAATCTTTTCGCTGTCTTTTACCTGGATGGATGCCTTTGTCAAAACGTCTTGTGCCCCATATGATTTTTTCGCATTACTTAGTGTTAGTTTCACCTGTCACTACCTCAATTTCATAATAATCCAGGATAGCTTCCACAATAGAATCAGCTATCGCTTCTTTATTGGCAAGATAATAATCGATACTATCCTCATTGGCGATATTGGCATATTCAAACAAAATGGAATACATTCCGTAAAAATCGCTCCATTTCGCATTGTCTTCATAACCTTCATACTGACCGGCAAAGGTAGCCTTTCCTCCGGCCTCACGAATTGGCGGATATGCATCAAAGCGGGTATTTTTCTCTTTATCATTTTTGATAAAGCTGGCGTATAGTACACCTCTTTCTAAATCTTCGGCATTGGTTATATAAGCCATCTCCAGGCCGTTTGCGGTCATCGTTTTAGCGATGCGGTTGGCTAACATTCCATCCGAATACGGCGATACCTGAATCATTGGTCGATACAGGTTCTGTGCATCCGAGTAAAGCGTCAATGAAAGGAATACCTTTCCTCTGGCCGTATATCCTCTGGATACTCGGGATACATCGCCATAATAATTAATAGCCTCATCTTCTCCACGGGTTAATTTAACCTTCAGTCCGGCAGCTTCCAGCTTTTCCTGAATCATCAATGCCAATTCATAGGAAGCCTTTCCTTCCGAGATTTTCTCATCTTCATAACCCGGATCCACACCGGTCCATTCGTTAGTTTCAAAACCGGAAGGATCGATAATCACATCATATACATCCTCCGGCTGTTTGGTATTTTTCACCGTTAGATATGCATAGTTTTTGTCGCTTTTGATCCCAAAATCACTTAAAAAATCAGATGAAGCCTGTAATGTAACTTCATTGATCAATCCGGCTCTTGCCACTGAAGTAAAGGTATCTGAGTTGATTTCCTTCTCAAAATAAAGCCGTTTTTCAATAAAATGATCATATACATAAATCTCATAAACACCGGTTCTTAAAGAATGCAGAGAAACACCTACATCAATACCGGCGGATAAGGTATACGTGATTTCTTCTTTGGTTTCGATGTTTCTCAGCAGAACCATCATTCCCTGCATGCTCCGGAAAGTCTTCGGTCCATACTTACCCGAATAAAAAGAAAGTTCTTCCCCATAAACGGTATAATCCTTAGCTTCAAAGCTGTCGGCATATTTTTCCTTTACATTTTCACGGACGGTATTTCGGTCTAATCCATCCAGATATGGATTGATAAACCCAACATGTAAAACATCTTCAAAAACCAAATAACCCAAAATCGCAGTAACAGCTAATATTGCCACGCACAATATAATAAACCGGCTGTTATATTTTCTTTTCCTTCTTCTAGAATTGTTCATATTTAAAACCCTCAAGGCTGATTAGACACACCATAACAAGTTTATATTACTAGAAAACTTGTCCCCTTTTCAAGAAAGAAAGGAACACCTTACGGTAAACTGGTACCCAAGGAGTGGACAGGTGCTTGACAGTGCCTGGGCACCCTCTTGGGTGCTTTTTTGTTTGTAAC
>JAGAWH010000196.1 GCA_017941505.1 Faecalicoccus sp.
GAAAGCGGAATGCATAGCAGCCGCAAGGAGAGAAAATAAAACCTTCATTCAAAACGAAACTATTATCTAAAAATTAGAAAGTGTAATCAAGAGGAAGGTCCATTTGGTTCTTCTAACTGACTACACACATATAATACGAGGGAGAGATATCATGAGTAAAGGAAAAGAATCAAAGACAAGAGATCTGACTGAAGGCAATATTGCCATGCAGATTCTTATGTTTGCGCTGCCGTTAATGTTAGGAAACATCTTCCAGATGTTGTATAACACGGTAGACTCCATTGTGGTTGGTAATTTTGTCGGAACACAGGCTTTGGCAGCTGTTGGATCCACTACGATGATCGTGAATCTGTTTGTGTTTTTCTTTAATGGCTTTTCTACCGGAGCCAGTGTAGTAATCGGTAACCTGTTTGGCGGAAGAATGGATAAGCGTCTGCATACGGCGGTCGAAACCACCATGGCAACGACATTTATTTTATGTATATTGTTTACCGTTCTCTCGGTTCTCGGTGTAAAACCGATGCTGCATTTGATGTCGACACCGGATGACGTTTTCCCAGAAGCCGTTACTTATCTGCGCATTTACTTTGCAGGTATTTCAGGTTTATTGATCTACAATATCGGAAGCGGTATTTTGCGGGCTGTGGGAGACTCTACCAGACCGTTGTATTTTTTGATTTTAACCAGTGTGATGAATATTGTATTGGACCTTGTCTTTGTGCTTGTATTCCATATGGGTATAGCCGGTGTGGCATTCGCAACGATTATTTCACAATTTGTGTCAGCTGGGCTTATTCTGCTTTTATTAATGCGAACCAATGAAGTATATAAACTTACATGGCATGATTTAAGAGTGGATATGGATATTTTACGGCAGATCTTCTCTATCGGACTTCCGGCCGGTATTCAATCTGTTTTGACTTCTTTTTCAAATATCTTTGTACAGTCCTATATCAATTTCTTTGGATCAGGCGTAATGGCAGGATGGAGCTGTTACAATAAGATCGATATGTTTATGATGTTACCGATGCAAAGTATGGCGCTTGCTGCTACTACCTTTGTATCGCAAAATATCGGTGCCGGAAAGAGTAAACGCGCAACCGATGGAACCCGCACAACAATCTTCTTGTGTCTTGCGATTACCAGCGTGATTGCCACAATCATCTGGACGTTTGCGGCAGCTGCGATTGCTCTATTCACATCTGATAGCGAAGTAATCAAATACGGTGTAATGTTCCTTAGAACTAACGTATATTTCCTCTTATTCAACTGTGTCAATCAGATTATGGCCAGTGCTTTGCGGGGACGCGGCGATTCCAAGGGCCCGATGTTTATTCTGTTAACAGGCTTTGTGGTTATTCGTCAAATTTACCTCTATATCATGACCCATTTTATCTCCAATACACCGCAGATGGTCGGCTTTGGATATCCGGTAGGATGGATGGCAACATTCGTGATTATTATGATTTATTATCATATTAAGGAGAAAAGTTTTCATCAGGATGCGATGGAAGAAAAAATTACAGAAGGTATTTCATAAACCAGGCTTTACAGCTTGGTTTTTCTATATATATATACTATTTGTTAAGAGGTTGTGCAAAGCCAATGATATTCTTCGGGTGGTATAATATCCCTATAGAGAAAGATACACAAATCGTAATATGGATGAGGAAAATGATAATGAAAAAAATGTTGTTTGGTATTGTGCTTGGCCTTGTGTTACTTATATCCGGGTGCAGCCGACCTAACGAAACACCTAAGCAGGCAGTGGAGCTGTCAGATGCATCTGTGGGAGATGTCGTAGTATTCGGTGATATTAGGTGGTATGTGATCGCAAAAACAGAGACAGGATGCACGCTTTTGAGCGAAAAGCCTGTGATAAAGATGCCGTTCAATGAAGCAGGATATCAAAGAATCGACACATGGGATAAATCCACTCTGCGAGCTTGGCTCAATGAAAAGTTCTACAACACATTCACAGATGAGGAAAAAGAATTAATCACAATGACTCACAATATCAATCCAACCAATGAGGAATATGGAACTGATGGCGGCAGTGATACAGATGATTATATCTTTGTGCTCAGTGTAGATGAGGCAAAGGCCCTTGATGATAAGGTGTTAAGATGCGGGTACTGGCACGAAATGGATAACCAGTGGTGGTGGCTGAGGTCACCCGGTGTGAATAAAGACTATACGGCATATGTCGGCAACAACAGTGATGGTAAAAACGTTATTGATGCCAAAGGAGATGTTTCGGGTAATTACTATGGGGCTGTGCGTCCTGCTTTGAATCTTCGTTTTCCGGATAATGTTGTTCCAAAGACTATAAACAGAACAGTTTCGGAGGAAAAAGCTGAACTGGAGGCGATATCCAAATCGCAGGTCGGCGATGTGGTGGTCTTTGGCAGATATACCTGGTATGTAACCGATAAAACGGACGGTATCCGTACCCTTCTTTGTGAGTCAGCGGTTGCAGAAATGCCATATAATGACACTAAAACAGATATCACATGGGAAAAATGTTCTTTACGCAGATGGCTTAATGAGGATTTCTATAACACCAAATTCTCTGATGGAGAAAAGGCTTCGATCGTAACCACACATAACACATTCACCGAAGATGATACTCGCTATGAAATGGATTGTGGAAATGATACAGATGACAAAGTATATCTCTTTACATATTCTGAGTCAAAGACTGTCAGCGATGATATAAGGAAATGCGGTATCGACTGGTGGCTGAGATCACCCGGAAAGAGACAAAGCGAAGCGGTATATATCCTTGGAGGATCGGCAGATCTGATGGGAAACGATGTTGATCACTTGCTTGGGGTTCGGCCTGTAATAAGAGTCAGATATTCTGATTAGACGGTGTATGGGTAATGTTATAGATAGTCTGAAAAAGAAGAAAATCACTCAAAGAAGAGCAAACATCAGTCAAGATGACCTGAAGTTCGCTCTTTTCTTATTAATGACCGGCTGCCTTGATATGTTCTCCCTTTTAACTGAAAGACATAGTTATAAAGCAAGTTTTTTGTATTGGTAAAGATTTTTACGTATTAGATAGTGGAGGTAAGAATTCATGTTTAAATATGAATTTGAAAGTTATCAAATATGGAACAATTAATGGATTATGAAAACACGATACTTGATATTAAGGAGATTATTAATTCCGAACGAACCGCTGCTTATTCGGCAATAAACAAATCCATGATTCTGACTTACTGGAAAATTGGAAAAAGAATTGTTGAAGAAGAACAAAAAGGAAAAAGCCGTGCTGAATATGGAAAAAGACTACTTGATGTTTTATCTAAGGAATTAATAAAAGAGTATGGAAATGGCTATTCTGCACGTAACCTGCGCAATTATCGGTTATTTTATCTAAGGTTTCCGAGGGAAGAGATTTGGAACGCATGCGTTCCAAATCTTAAATGGACACATTTTCGCTGCTTACTTAGAGTAGACGATGAAGAAGCCCGAATATGGTATATGAATGAAGCTGTAAAACAAGGGTGGAATTACCGAACATTAGATCGTAATATTTCTACACAGTACTATTACCGATTGCTGCAAAGCCCAAGAAAAGATGAAATTATTACAGAAATGAAGCATAAGACAAGTATGTTTCAACAAAATCTTACTGAAATTATTAAAAGCCCAATCTTTGCGGAATTTCTAGGTTTCACACCTGAACAATCATATCTTGAAAGTGATTTAGAAGCTTCTATCATTATTCATATTAGAGATTTTCTGATGGAAATGGGCAGAGGATTTGCGTTTGTTTCAAGTCAGCAGCATATCGTAACGGATACGGAGGATTATTATATTGATCTTGTGTTGTATAACATTGAGTTAAAGTGCTATGTTCTTGTGGATTTAAAAATGGGGAAGATTACTCATCAGGATGTCGGGCAGATGGATATGTATGTCAGACTATATGATGAATTTAAGCGCAAAGAAGAGGATAATCCGACCATTGGTATTCTTCTTGCAAGTGAAGTCAGCGAAGACATCGCAAGATTTTCCATCCTGCATGATAATGACCACTTATTCATGTCAAAATATTTGACATATCTTCCGACTAAAGAACAGCTGCGTGCTGAAATTGAGAAACAGAAAGAAATATTCGAATTTCAGCATTCAGTATCTGCCGGCAATAAATAATGGGAAGCTATGTTGTTTCAATTTCATCTCATACAAAGTAAAACGGATGTCTTTTGACATCCGCATTCTGGAATCAATTCAATTTTCTTATAACATCTGTTTGGCGAAAGCCATTGCCGTCTTTCCACCATCATGGATGATATCAACACCGGTCAGATATCCGTGTCCCGGAGCAAGCAGGTGACAAATCAAATCTGCCATTTCTTCGGATGTACCAAAACGGTGATATACAGTTCCGCGTTTAATGCTTTCCTGCATCGCATCATCATTTCCGCCTGCTAACATTGGAGTATAGAAAGAACCAGGAGCGATACTGATAATACGGCTGTTGTTTTTGAGGGCGACACGAGTTGCGTTAGCCTGTGTATAATATTGAACATAACGCTTGCTCATCGCATAGGTCATGTAGCTGTCACCTAAAGCGGACATACGTGGATCATTTGGCTGGGCTGTCAGTTCAAGCTGTCTTGCGATAAATTGGTCTTCACTGAGTGTCTGTGTCTGATCCCAAAGTTCTTTTTCCTCTTTGCTTGGACCCGGATAGAAATTTCCGGTGATAGAGGAGAAATTCACAACATAGGAGTCATCGAGATATGGAAGGAAAGCTTCCAATACATAGTGAGTTCCTAACATATTGATCTTGATGATTGGTTCTTTTGGCATGCCTGCATAGTCAACACCGGCCGCATTCACAACATTGCCGATTGGTGCAATCGTAAGGGCATATTCCACAAACGCTTTCAAAGATTCTTTGTCTGATACATCGCAAGTCTTTCCATAAGCTTCAACACCGGCTTCTTTAAGCTCCGCAAGAGCGTTATTCAATCTTTTTTCATTTCTGCCGCCGATCAGAACCGGTCCGTATACGCTTAATGCCTTAGCAGTAGCAAGACCCATTCCGGATGTACCGCCTGTAATAACTTGTAGTTTTCTTTCTGTCATAAATAATTTACCTTTCTTTTTTTGTTTTATTATATCGGCGCAAATTGGATATATCAAAATGTTTTTTTTCACTAATGATATTTATGTATTGGACCTCTATGAATACATTTACTGTAATTGTTCAAAAGGTATTAAGGAAAAAAGAGGTTAAACATTTAAAGACGGTAGTAGAACTATTCAAATCTGTGAAAACAATACGTAAACTGGTATACTGAAGAAAAGGTTGGAGGTTACAAACATGATTCGAAGAAAAGAAGAGCGCAACGTAGAATATCGCGAACATATGAGAGATGGAGATGGAACCGTACAATTAAATCACATCATCCATGAACCTAGTGAATTAAATGATAAGGGACGTTTATTCTCCCATTTACATTTAGAACCGGGCTGCAGTATCGGCTGGCACATTCACGAGAAAGATGCGGAATTATTTTATATTTTGAATGGTACAGCTGAGTATTCTGATAACGGTAACATCGTTACATTAAATCCGGGAGATGTTTCCATCTGCCCGGCTGGAACCGGTCATTCCATCCGCAATATCGGAGATGGACCATTAGATTTTGTCGCATTAATTGTTTATGCATAGGAGGAATGACTTTTATGAAATTCTATATGCCGGTTAAAGTATATGATGAAAAAGATTCTGTATCAAAACATGCCAAAGAACTTGCAGCACTTGGAAACAAAGCACTGATTGTGACAGGTAGAACATCGGCTAAGAAAACAGGCGCATTAGATGATGTGTGCGATGCACTCAAACAATATAATAAAGAGTGGTGTGTATTTAATGGAGTAGAAGAAAATCCTTCTGTAGAAACCGTTAGAAAAGCAGCTTCGATCGGAATGGAGGAAGGCTGCGATTTTGTGATTGGAATCGGTGGTGGCTCACCGATGGATGCTTCTAAAGCGATTGCCTTTTTGATGAAGCAGGGAAATTCTGAAGTGGATTTGTATGATGCGTCCATAGCCGATGATGCCCTTCCTGTGGCGGCAGTGCCGACAACCTGCGGTACCGGCTCTGAGGTAACGGGTGTTTCGGTTTTAACCGTACATGAAAAGAGTACAAAGAAATCGATCCCACATAAGATCTTTCCGGAAATAGCTCTGATTGACGGGAAGTATTTAAGTGGGGCACCGCACTCTATCATAATGAACACGTCGGTGGATGCGCTTGCCCATATGATGGAAAGCTATCTCAGTAAAAAAGCGGATGACTACAGTAAGGCTGTTGTTATTGAAGGATTGAAAATCTGGAATCAATGTAAAGATATCGTTGACGGAAGCCGTAAGGCAGGCGAAGAAGATTACGCTTTATTGATGCGTGCTTCTACCTTTGCCGGTATGGCCATTGCTCAAACCGGAACATCGATTCCTCACGCCTTATCTTATATTTTGACTTATGATGATAAGGTAGCCCATGGAAGAGCCTGTGGATTATTTTTAGCGCGTTTTGTCAAGGAAGCACTCCCGGAAGATAAAGAGCCTATCCTTGAAGCAGCCGGCTTTAAAGATGCAGATGACTTCGTTGATTGGATTGAAAAAATCTTTGAAGGAACCGAAGTTCGCAAAGAAACATGGCAAAGAGCATATGATGTTGTTGTGAAAGATAATGTGCGTATGACAAGTTCCCGCGTTTTCTTAGATGCAGATATTTTAAAGCGTATTGTTGGAATAGAATAAGTTGAATCCCTGTAAAATATGCAGGGATTTTTTTAGGCTAAAAGGAATCGATTTAGTCGATTCCTTTTTCTATTGTAAAAAATGTTGTAACATAATAGTTAATTGAGGTGAACAAAATGAGTATATTTCCTAAAGACTTTCTATGGGGTGGGGCAACATCGGCTGCCCAGATTGAAGGTGGCTATGATGCAGGCGGAAGAGGCCCTTCTCATATGGATATGGTTCGATTTAAGGGTAAGGACAAGGAAACCGGAGCCGGTACCCAGCAGTCGAGCGAAGCAGATGTAAAGTATTATAAAGAACACGAAAATGATTATTATTTTCCTTACCGCAAAGGAAATGATTTCTATCATCGGTATAAAGAGGATATTGCCTTAATGGCAGAAATGGGATTTAAGACATTCCGTATGTCGATCAGCTGGAGTCGTTTATTTCCAAAAGGAATTGAAGATACACCTTTACAAGAAGGAGTAGAATTTTATCGAAATGTATTTAATGAATGCAGAAAGTATAATATTGAGCCCTTAGTAACCATGATTCATTATGAGATTCCTTTATACTTAACAGAAACAGTCAATGGATGGGAATCCAGAGAAACGGTTCAACATTTCGTACGCTACACTAAATTTTTGATTGATGAATATCATGATCTTGTCAAGTATTGGATTACCTTTAATGAAATTAATATGGTCATGAATCATTCGTATCTTGGCGGAGGCATGTTTGTTGAAAAGGCGAAAACAGATGAGAAATCCTGTATTTATCAGGCTTTACATCATATGCTGCTGGCAAGTGCTTTAACTGTAGATTATTTCCATAAGACACAGAAAGATGGCATGATTGGCTGCATGATTGCCCGCCTGTTGAATTATCCATATACCTGTAAACCGGCAGATTGCCTTGCCCAGCAGGCCCAGGACAGGTTCAATTTCTTCCCGATGGATGTACAGGCAAAAGGATATTATCCGCAATTTATCTTGAATTATTATAAGGATCAGAATATTCAACTCGAGATTTCAGATGAAGATAAGGAAATTCTAAAAAGAGGAAGGGTCGATTTTACAGGCATTAGTTATTATCATACCGGTGTCATTTCTACGGATCCGGACAAGGTAGAAGATATCGGAAAGTTTATTCGAAACTTAGAGAACCCATATATTGAAAAGACATCATGGGGATGGGGAATTGATCCTTCCGGTTTGCGGTATACACTCAATGAGATGACAGACCGCTATGGACTTCCGATTATCATTTTGGAAAATGGACTCGGTTATTATGAAAAGTTAGATGAAAAAAATCAGATCCATGATACATACCGCATTGAATATCTGCGTGCACATATCCAGGCAATTAAGGATGCCATCAAGGATGGAGCTAACGTGATTGGATATACACCTTGGGGATGGATTGATTTAGTATCCTGTTCCTTCGCCTCGATGTCCAAACGATATGGCTTTGTCTATGTAGATGGGGATGATTACGGAAACGGTACCTATAATCGATTTAAGAAGGATTCATTCTATTGGTATAAAAAAGTGATCGAGACAAACGGAGAAGATTTAGATTAACTCAAAAGGCCCTTAAGGGCCTTTTGAGTTAATCATCAAATTCGATTTCTAAATCTTTGAAGAATGCTTCGGTTCCGATTTCAGAGAAGAAACCAACCGAACCGCGGGCATCTTTGCCATGTTTCATATCCTTTACGACAAGAACCGGTTCTTTTTCATCATTTAAATAATATTCTGAAGTATCATCATGAATAACAGCTTTTAGTTCAACCCATTCATTTAAACCGTAATTCATTGGTGCTTCATATCCGGTAATATTAAATTCACGGAAGTAGGCAAAGGTATATCCTGGATACGAGAAGTATTGACATCCATGAGCTCTTCTTACCGGGTCAGGATGATTGCCGTTGGTTGGACGGATATAGAACGATTCAAATTCACTGTTATCTTCTTTTACGCGGAATACAATTCCGATAAAGCCGCGGGCAAAATCCGGGGCATCCGGTAAAAGACGGCTTAACATCTTAACTCGAATGGTTCCGTTGTGGAAATCACAGTCTTTTAACTTCACCAATGTGTTTTCATCAAAGAGCATGATCTTATCTGCTTTGACAACGCGGATGGCAGGTACGCCATCTATATCTGCATTTTCTGATGCAGTATAAACATCTTCAAAATTCTTAATATCTGTTTCGTATTTTTTAAGCATAACCTTCTCCTTTTTCTTTTCATCTTTTATATAACATATTTATTATGAAAAAGTGAAGTAAGACGTTTGTGTTATTTAACCAGCTTGTCAAATCCATATATTTTCATAGTGGATTCACCGGCTAAGATCCGCTTTAAAATCTCTTTTTCTTTTTCAAATTTATGAACAGCTTTTTCCATTACAATATTTTCTTCGGCCTGTGGAATGACTACAACGCCATCGCAATCACCGAAGATTAAATCACCGGGATGAATCGTTGCGTTTCCAATTGTTATGGTCTGATTGAAACCGGCTTTCTGTACTTTTACCGTGGATGCCGGACAATACGCCTTGGCATATACAGGAAAGCCTAACTCCTTGATATCCTGACTGTCTCGGCAGCTTCCGTTAATAATTACACCGGCAATGCCTTTAACTTTGCAGGCGTTGGCCATCATATCCCCGAAATGACCGCCTTCTGTATATCCCTTGCAGTCAAAGATGAGTACATCTCCGGCTTTGGCGGCTTCAATGGCCTGATGTAGGGCAAGGTTATCACCGGGAGCACAATCGACCGGAAAGGCTCTTCCTATTAAATGAAGTTTTGAATCGATCGGTTTTATATCCGAAGGCAATACAAATCCGTTTGGATTATTGTCGGCTACATTACCGGTAGGTAATTGAGAATAAAAATCTATTTTTTCTTTCGTTAGTATCATATGCGTTTCCTCTTTTCATCTTTACTTTAACAATTCTAAAAATAATAATAAAACGCATAAAATAGATAAATAATATCGAATCAACAGATATTATGCATTTATGATGAATCGTATAATGAGATTAGTGATGGGAATATGTCACTAAATACAAGGAGAGGTCATATGACAATTGAATATAAAGATATACATGATTTTACCAAAGATGAGCTGGAAAGATTATTTCTTTCGGTAGAATGGTCATCAGGACATTATCCGGATAAACTTGTGATCGCAATGAAGAATTTCGATACAGTTTATTCCGCATGGGATAAAGATACGCTTGTCGGAATGATTTGTGCAATGGATGATGGTATTATGAATGCCTATCTGCATTATTTGCTGGTAGATCCTGCTTATCATGGAAAAACCATTGGCAGAACATTGATAGAAATGATGAAGGAAAAGTATAAAGATTATCTTCGGATTATTGTGATTGGATATAATGAAGAACTATCTTTTTATGAAAACTGTGGATTTGTCAAAAGTAAAGACTCTTCACCGATGTTTATTACTTCATTATGGACATAAAAACAGGGAATCAAATTTGATTCCCGTTTTCTGTATCAATCGTTATTCAAAATCTATGTGGACATGCAGGAGTGAACCGGTTGTGGCATCGAGTTCATATTTATAGTCGGGATCACCTTTGTTAAATTCGACTCTGATGATGTCGTACCC
>JAGAWH010000197.1 GCA_017941505.1 Faecalicoccus sp.
TAAGAATGTAACCGGCCTTCATTCCAGGTTTTGAATACAGAAGCCATCTCTTCATTAGTTAATCCCAATACATTTTTCAATATAAAATAAGCTTCACTGATGATCTGCATATCACTGTATTCAATTCCATTATGCACCATCTTGACATAGTGACCTGCTCCATCTGCTCCCACATAGCTGCAACAAGGTGTTCCATCCTCTGTATGGGCCGCAATGGTCTCCAGAAGCTCTCCTAGATAGTTCTCGTAATCTTCGTGATTGCCTCCGGGCATAATGCTAGGACCTTCCAATGCACCCTTTTCACCACCGGATACACCGATTCCAAAATAATGAATGCCTTTTTCTTTTAATTCTTTTTCCCTGCGGATCGTATCCTTGAAATAGGAATTACCGCAGTCCATAATAATATCTCCCTTTTGTAAATAAGGGCACAATTCTTCTATGACATCATCAACCGTTTTACCAGCTGTGATCATTAAAAGAACTTTTTTCGGACTTTCCAGGGAATCCATAAATGCTTCCAGTGTTTCATATCCATGAACCGGTAAGTTATCCGCGTGCTGGCTTACAAAGGATTTTGTTACATCTTCATAATTATATTTGTTAAAAGCTCCGATCGAATAGCCATGTTTGGCAATATTCAAGCATAAGCTTTTTCCCATCACTCCAAGTCCGTATAATCCAATATAGTTTTTCACGTCTACTCCTTTATTTTTTCTAACCACGATAGTATTGTCTTTGAGCATATTTCGATATTCTCCATCTGAAATACGTCATCTTTATACACTCTTACCTTATCATTCTCCAGTTGCCCGCATGTAACAAGAAGATCCCCCAGGTGTTCCAGATCCGAAGGACGTTCATGGACCTCCGGCAACAAGTCCGGACGCACGTGTCCCATGCAGACCATGTCGCCTTTATTTCCTATTGAATCCAGGTAAACTCGGATACAAGAGCTTCCATTGAGGCTTTCTTTAAGCAGCCTGGCACCAAGCTGTGTCTGACAACCATCATCTACAAACGCAAATGCCACTTTATTCTTGTCTTTTTCAGACAGCTGTTGTGCAATCATCAAGCTTGTCAAAACACCTGAAGTATTATAAATCTTGTTTCCCTTTTGCGCCAAACCGGAACGTGTATATCTGACCAAGGAAAAGCCAACGATCCCGATCAGTATAGAACCAACCAGCATCATAGACCGTCCGGCCTGGTAGGCAGGAATTGTATAAAACATCAGTACTGTCATCGTTAATAAAAACAAGATACAGGGTACCAGCAGATTCAGTATCACATTTCCTTTTTGTTGTGGTGGATAAAAAGCATATCTGTCTGTATGCAGCCATTGTTTCATCGGCGTATCATAATTAGCGATGACCACTACACGGGCATCTTCTATATTGTCAGTAAAAAGATTCGTACAGGAGTTTTTCGTCCCTAAAAAAGAGGAATCTTTTCGTTTTTCTTTCAAAGTATATCCTACTGACGCCATTTGTACTTTCAGCAAATGACGATACTGCCTTTTTTCCTTTTCCCGATATCTTTTATCATGAAGAATCCCAAAGGAAAACAGAAGATCTTTCATTGTCAACATCTTTATTCCCTCACTGCCTGAAGAATATGCTTCACAGCCAAAAGATCATGCGAAACCAAGAAAACATTATCAGGAGTATATCTGATATCGGTCGGCATTGACTGATCCGGAACCCAGACAACAGCAATCCCCGCCGCATCAGCTGACTGGATGCCGGTCATACTATCCTCGAGCGCCACGGCATGTGAAGGCATTACGTTAGCGTTTTTCAGTACTTCTAGATATGGATCCGGGTATGGTTTTAACCGTTTTGTGTCATCCCCAAATACCATAAAATCAAAATATTCGATGATATGATGATATTCCAGAATCGCCTTTGCCCGCTTGGATTTTGTGCTGCTTGCTAATCCGATGGTATATCCGTTCTTTTTGGCATACACCAACAATTCTTTTGCATAAGGTTTCACCATGATCCGATCATTGTAAAGCGATTGATAGATATATTCTTCACGATCCTTCCGGATCTGTTTATATATCCTTTCCGAACCACAGCGTTTCATCAGATAAGCACCTGTTTGTTGAAAACTCATCCCTGCCCAGCTGTTGATGACATCGTCAGGTACTGCGATATGATTCTTATCCAGTGCATATCGCCAACCTTCAGAATATGTTTTTTCTGTATCTACCAGCAAGCCATCTAAATCAAAAATAATAAGCTGAATCTGATTCAGATTAAGATTTGTTTTCATATTCTTTCACTAAAGATACAAGTTTTTCGGCTTCTTCTTTGACTGCGTTATAGTCCCCAGTTTTCGCTCCTTTTGTAAGCGAACCACCAGTACCGACCGCAACGGCTCCGTTGCTTAACCATTCTTTGATATTTCCGGCACTGACTCCTCCTGTCGGCATAAAGTCTGCCTGAGGTAAAGGTCCTTTAAAGGATTTAATAGCTTTCGGTCCATATAGATCCCCTGGAAACAGTTTGATGACCTGAGCTCCGTATTTCAGACATTCCACCATATCCTCTACAGTAGCTGCCCCCGGAAAACACGGGATCCGATATGTATTACACAGTTTCATGATTTCTTTGTCGAAATGAGGAGACACGACAAACTGAGCCCCGGATAAAATAGCACTTCTGGCGGTCACCATATCCAGGCACGTTCCAGCTCCAATTACAATATCTGGTTGATTTTTGTATTTTTCACTTAAACGGCTGATTATCTGCTGTGCACCGGGAATCGTATAAGTGATTTCCATAAAATGAATGCCTCCGGCATAAACAGCTTCGACAATCTTTTCAACCTGTTCTTCATCATCTCCCCGGATGACAGCGACCAGCTTTTCTTTTTTTAATTGATTTAGTAATGATATACCGTCCATATGCTTATTTCCGACCTTCTTTCAATTCTTTTAAAACATTTTCTACTGCCATCAAGCTCATTTGCTCAATCGCATTTTTCGTGGATGCTGCCGTATGCGATCCAACAACCACATTCGGGCATTCCAGTAAAGGAGAAGTTTCTGCCGGTTCATGTTCAAATACATCAACACCCAGTCCGTAGATCTTCTTTTCCTTTAACAGCTTATAAGCCGTTGTTTCATCAAGCAGGCCACCTCGGGCTGTATTGATGATGATCAAATTCGGTTTCGCATTCGCGAGATTCTTCTCATTAAGAATATGTTTTGTGCTATCCAGTAAAGGAAGATGCAGCGAGATAAAATCACATTCTTTTATGATCGTATCCACATCGGTAAAATGAACATTGTATTCTTTGATGAACTCTTCATCTTTAAATACGTCATATCCATATACTTCCATATCAAATCCGCATGCTCTTTTGACCATGCCTTTACCTATAGCACCTAAACCTAAAATACCGATTTTCTTACCATAGATATCCAGCGCTTCCTTTTTGCTCCAATCATTATGATGACACCCATGATCAATTTCCACAATTCGTCGACTGACTGCCATCAAAAGACCAAATGCATAATCAGCAACCGCGTTGGAATTAGCCCCTACTGTGCGATATACAGGTATTTCCTGCTGTTTTGTATAGGGGATATCAATGTTATCAACACCAACCCCATATTTAGAAATCACCTTTAGATTGGGAGCAGCCTGAATGACATTCTTTGTGACCGGATCCACTCCGACGATCAAACCGTCCATGTCTGCCATCAACTCTGTCATCTGCTGCTCGGTCAGTATCGTACCATATGGGTTAAAAACAGGTTGAATGTCATTTTTTTTCAGTATTTCCACCAATTCCTCTCGATTGTATTTTCCAAAAGAGCGTGGTGTAATCAAAACCTTCTTCATTTAGTAGTCCCCATCCTCATCATCGGCAATGATGACAGTTGGTTTGGCAATCCCGTCTTTTCCCGTTTCAATCAAAGAGTCGACCAGATCGCTTAATAAATACTGATTTCTGGACAAAACACCATCCAGTACCATCGGCAGGTTCATTCCACTGATGACCCCTACCTTGTCTTTTCCCATTTCCATCGCCGCATATTGTGCCGCATTGTATGGAGAAGCTCCGAATAAGTCAACAAACACAAGGACTCCGTCTCCGTCATCCAAAGCTTCTATTTTCTGATAAACCTCTTTTCTGAAGACCTCAAAGTCTTCGCCAGCAACAAGGCTGGCTGTATCTACTTTTTCAAACTCACCTACGATCAGCTGCAGGCTGTCTTTTAAGCCTGCAGCAAATCCTCCATGGCTAATCAATAAAATTCCAATCATCCCATCACCTGCTAAAATAATTTCTCAGCTTCAGCTAAGGTTACCTTCTTGCTGGAAGGAATGGCCTGGAAATATACATTCACACCGTAGTTGTCTCTTAGATCCTTTAAAATTTCCAGCTGTTCCTTTGTGATGGAAACTTCCTTAATGACAGGTGTCAATCCCGGTCGTTGAGGGATGCCACCCAGATTCAGGTTTTTAACCGGAACACCACTGCGAATGATTTCCGCCATCACTTCAATGGTTTTGGTTAACAAGATAACATTATAGTTATCATATTGACGATCATTCCAGTAACGTACAGCCCCGTCTTCCTTCAGAACGCGTACTTTTAATCCGGTTCTGGAGCCGGCCCCTAACAGAATATTCTTTGTAAATTCATCATGTGCAGAAGGATTATCTGCTACAAAAATTGCGGTAGCACCGGCTGATTTCGATAAGCTGGTCATAACCTGTCCATGGATCAGTCGTGTATCCACTCTAGCCAATACAACTTGTCCCATAATAACCTCCTATAGAATTCCGATACCTGCCAACACGGCAAGGATCACGGTCAAACCAATTAACGCTTTGGTAACATTCAATCCCTTCTTTGTAAAGTACAGGTAAACGCCGCTGACTGTTATCAATGGTAAGATACCCGGCATAATGCCATCCAGAATTTCCTGGATTACAAATGGCTTTCCTGACAAAGTAAACTCTAAACCAGTTGAAACTTTTACATAACTTGCTGCAAGGATTCCCATCATGAACAATCCAAGAATGGATAATCCTTCAATAATTCCCTGCATTCTGGAACCAACGATCTCTGTAGCTGCCGTTCTTCCCAGTTTGAATCCTAAATTTGCAAAATACCATCCGATCAATAACTGATAAACAGAGAAACAAATAAACGGGAATAAAGCACCCAGCGGGCTTCCCTTCTGTGCCCAAGGCAATGCAATCGCAATAAAGATATACTGAATCGTTCCGGAGTCAATGGAATCACCAATACCGGCCAAAGCTCCCATCAAACCGGCTTTCGTATTGTAAATCAGATCATCATCAATGGTAATCGGTGTTTTTTCATACACTTCTTTTGCTCTGGTTGCTTCCAATGAAGCCATGATTCCTGTCAGAATACCTCCACCCCAGGAAATCTGTGTATTGAAGAACAAAAGATGTCTTTGATAGGCTTCCGCCAGATCTTCCTTGTTTTTATACAGCTTTTTTAAGATCGGCATCAATGACCACATCAAAGCCGGCGCAATATATTTATCAAATGAATGTGGGATTTCATCCGCAAAATAGAAACGGAACCATGCATTACGCACATCTTTTTTAGTGATGGTTTCCGGTGCTAAATTCACATCTGTCTTTTCGAATTCACTCATTTTTCCTTCCTCCTTCTTAATAGTCATCTTCGTCTTCAGCCACTCCGTCAGAAGGGGCTGCAACGGCCAGATTACCAACTGCTTCTTGTTTTCCCAGTACATAAATGAAGGAAATGATCGAACCGATAATCGCATAAGTAATCATCGTAATATTCATATCCTTTAATACCATCGCCATAAAATAAGCCAGCAGGAAGAAAACGATATAGTTTTTCTTTCCAATGACATAAACTGTTACCGCAATACCGATCGAAGCCAGTCCACCACCGACAACAGTCAGAATATGGAATAAAATACTTCCGGATTGTGATTCAACGACATTGGCAATCACCGGTGCTCCATAATACAGAGCGATAAACATGAAAGGCACAAAAATAATAAAGGCAATAATAATAGGCATTCCGATAATAGAGAAAGACAACATTTTACTGTTTGCTTCTTTCGCATATTTATCGGCAAATTTCTGCATAACAAACGTGTTTAAGAAGAAACGGAACTGATACAGATAAGAACCCAGCAAACCAACCGGAACAGCTACCGCAATAGCGGCTTCCGCTTCCAAATTGCTCAATAAAGCAACGGGAACAGCAATACCTGCTGCAATAGCCGGCTCACTCGGCATCTGTCCACCTGGAGAGAAGACACCCATGTAAATCAGCTGGATCGCAGCTGTAATCATCATAGCTTTTTCAACTTGTCCAAATACGATTCCAACAACCAATCCGGTCATCATTGGAGTAAATCTTAATGTTGTTGTTGCTCCACCTAAAAATGATCGAGACATAACTAATGCGATCCAGATTGCAATCACAATAGCCTGTGTAATAGTTACGTGCAATTTATTTACCTCCCTTTTCCTTGAAAATTCAATTGCAAACAATTAAAATATAAATTCCGCGGAGCATGCATGCTTTGTATACGCTATCATTGTAAAAGTGTTTTCCACAAATTTCAACAAGAAAATAAAGTTTTTTTCATTTTTATCTTACTTATTTGGAAATTATTACCATTTTTAATGAATCATCTATTTTTTAATACATTTTTGATATAATATATTTGGTGATTATTAATATGAGCTTAGAGTTTAACAGTAAAATAAAAGGACATTATAATGATTTAAGTAAGTCAGAAAAAATAATTGCAGATTACCTTTTGGACAACCAGTCAAAGATCCGCAATTTATCCATTCAGCAATTATCTGCGGAAACCAAAGTATCCACTTCCGCCATTTCAAGGTTTGCCAAAAAGATCGGATTCAAGAATTATCGTGAAATGATCGTGGACCTTGCCGAAGCCACTCTCGATAATCCTTTCTTTATGAGCCTGGATGAAAACGATTCGATGATGAATATCGCCAGGAAGACATTCTATGAAGGTACCGTATCATTAACATCGACAATATCTTTTTTAGATGAAGAAACGCTGAACCGCACTATTCAACTGCTCGCCAAGTCCAAAAAATGCTTTCTTTTTGCCATGGGTGGCTCCTCGATCCTCGCATGGAACATGTATCATCGATTCATTCGAACATCACTATGCTGCGAATATGTAGAAGACTTCCATATGCAGCTGATGAATTGTGGAAAGTTGACTAGCGAAGATTGTGCTTTTATCATTTCCCACACCGGACGGAACAAAGATATTATGCGTGCCGTTGAAATTCTGCAAGAACGGCATGTTCCTATTATCTGTATCACATCAAACGCATTATCCCCCATTGCTAAAAAAGCGGATATTGTTCTGGTTTCCATCTCCGAGGAAACCAAGTTCAGACCGGAAGCCGTCACAAGTACCATTTCACAGATGCTTCTGATCGATACTTTGTTTACCTTATATTCTATTAAAGTCGATCATGACCATGAATACATGAAATCGATCCGACAGATTATCAACACAACCCGGTTCTGATATAAAGCATCCAAACAAAAAACCAACGTCGGTTCCTAACCTTGTGACGTTGGTTTTTTTGATCAGAACGTATGTTCCGTCAGCCAGGTTACAGCTGTCTCGATCATTTCCGTAATGTCTTTACCATCCTTGGTGATGACATATTGTTTGCTGAGCCCCTTGGTAAAATCTATACGCTCTGCTTCGATGATTGCATTCTTCAAATAGTTATTGTCATCCGAGAAGCCGGGATCCGGCTGGATCTGGCAAATACTATATGCCTGCAGTATGGCTGTAACCGGCACACCATGATACATCAGTCCCTTGTATGCATCAATCTGACTTTGCGGAATCGGTGCGCTTTCCCGGTAAAGAGCCATCGCCTTGGATAATGTTTCTCGATCTTCTTTCGTTAAAGGGTGCGCCGTATTCGCTGTCCTTGTATTATCCCGAACTTGTTCAACAGAGCTCATGCCAGACAACACCGCAATGACATCCTCTAGATCCAGACTGAAACGAACAGCCCAGGAAGCGATGCTCCAATCTGGATGCGCCGCCTTTAACATAGATTCTGCCTCAGCAGGCAATTTAGCCAGACCGCCGCCCTTTACAGCCTCCATAACGACAACCTTTCTTCCGTGCTTTCGGATGACCTCATAACAAGGACCGGCTTGAACCAGCTCACTGTCCCAGTCAATCGGATTCAGAGCAATCTGTACAAATTCAATTTCCGGATGCTCGCTCAATACCCGGTCCAATAGTTTGGCAGAAGAATGAAACGAGATACCTAGATGACGAATCCTGCCTTCTTCCTTCCACTTTTTGGCATGTTCAAACAAATGCGTCTTTTGAACAATACCTCCCTGCCCATCGTATCCTTCATAATACACATTCTGAATATTATGGAGCAGATAATAATCGACATAAGTAACACCCAGACGATCTAACTGGCTTTGAAACAAATCTTCGATCTGTTCTTCCGGCACCATCATAAAAGTCGGAAATTTTGTCGCAATCGTATAGGCATCTCTTGGATGTCTTTCAACCAGTGCTTTACGGACCGCTGTTTCACTTTGACCGTTATGATAGACATAGCTTGTATCAAAATACGTAAATCCTTGTTCCAGAAATAAATCTACCATCTGTTCAATCTGTAGATAATCAAAATCTTCCGGACCGCTAATAACCGGCAGCCGCATCATTCCAAATCCTAAGTTTTTCATCGTATCGCCTCTTTCTTTCTACTTATAATATATAACGAATTATTAAACATCTGACAAAAAAAGCATTTAGAAATCACTAAACGCTTAAATATGTAATCTGAGAGAACCAGAGCGATCTTCATCGTACAATTCCACGCCTTCCCCTTTGTATCCATAGATAGGTGTCAATCTGAAAAGGTATTATTTGTCCGTATCTTGTGCCTTAAAGCCGATGGATAAAAATACCATGTCCTGTATCTGTGATGAAGTACTGCTGTTGTTACCATGGTTAATATCCGTTTCTACTTCAACAAGCTCATGTGTATGTCTATCTATCATGATCCTGTAAGGTATTTGCATGGCATCCCAATCAGCATTGTCTAAATCATAACCATACAGTTTCTGCTCTTCATCTAAAAATAAGTTTTTCAATGGATCTCCGGATAGAGTCACATCCAGATAAAGAAAATCTAAGTCATCTTTCCAACCATCTTCACTATGACCCATACTCTGCTTTAATTGTACCATCCGCAATCCCTTCAAATAGCTCTATATTTAATGTTGGATAGTAGGTATACTCAAAATCCTTTGTTTCGTTATCCATGTTCGAATGACTCATTCCATCTTTCTCATCGGACGTCAATTGATAATCTATTTCATCTTCGTCTACAAATTCATTTCCATAATGAAATTACTTCTTGTGTTACGTATCCCTCCGTGTCACATTGATATGGATCGTTTGTCACTTTCATTCTTGACCAGATTGTAATGTATGATTCTGCACCTTCAACTTTTGCACATTTTACGTCATTTAACTCACAATCACCCAAATTGTTCTCAAATTATCAACTATTTCCTGAGCTAATTTCTGAGGGTTTGGCTTGATTATGAATTTGCCTGTCACACCTGCTAATACAATCAATACTATTCCTAGTATAGTTAGATTTTTTTCATTTTTTCTTACCTGCAATTATCCATTATATATTTTTTTTATTAGCGTGTTTAAATACATCTCTTTAATTGAATGAACATTAGAATTGATTGGTCGGATCCTTTCTATTGCAGCTGTTGATGTTCCGCTAGACAGAGCCGCTTTTATTGATTTCTTTCCTATTAATCTCAAATCATAAAAACGACTTTCAGGCAAAATAAAAAGTGCCAAACTTACTTTATATAAAGCTTTTTGACACTTTTAGCTTTCTTCTGGTGGAGGTGAGGAGGGTCGAACTCCTGTCTAAGCAAAGTCCCACGACTAGACGTTTACAGCTTTTTCCATCAATGAACGGAGCAACGTAGATGGAAACAGAGGTTGATCCGTCTGGTTCTGAAATTTTCGAGAAGTATACCGAACCTTTATACTTCCTTATCTTCCTCTATTTGACACGCAGCGGTCACTAAGAAGTCCAGGTGAACCGCCGGGGCTGCAGGTCAGTTATTAGACTCTATTAGGCAGCAAAAGCCATGCTTTGGTTTGCACCAAAAACATTAGCGAATCTGTTTTTAGCAGTTAATTTTGTTTTGGTTATAGCGCGTTTCCTTCGCGGCTGTAGTCATGTCCAAACATTTACTCATCGAATACCAAATACACCCCCAGGATATTAGAATATACCATTCTAATATTGATTTTTCAAGGCCTTTTGTATTTCTCTTTTCGCATCTCTTTCTTTTGAAGCTTCTCTTTTATCATGGAGATTTTTACCTCGTGCCTCAGCAATCTCCAGTTTCGCCAGTCCTTTGGATATATACAGGCGGACCGGAACGATTGTAAATCCTTTTAGACGTGATGCTTGATCCAGTTTACGAATCTCTTTTTTATGCAGAAGCAATCGACGGTCCCTGGTTTCATCATGATTAAAGCGATTGCCGAATTCATAAGGAGAAATATGCATCCCCTTGATATAAGCCTGGTTATCACGAATACTGATATAGCTGTCCTTGAGCTGCACCTTGCCGGCGCGGATGCTCTTGATTTCCGTTCCTTTTAATTCCAGACCGGCTTCATAGCGATCCATCAGCTCATAATCATGACGAGCCTTGCGGTTATCTACAATTGTTTTCTGTTCTGCCATCAGTAGACCACCTCGATTCCATCCGGATCGCCCATAATGGATTTCACATAGTCATCGATCCATTCTTTCGTCATATCTTCCCCGTCGGTCACCGTACAATAATGCGACGCAGCCAGATCATCGGTCCATTGCTCGATCGTATAGACTTTGTAATTCTGATAATTGCCATTATACCATGTAATCGTCGGTATAAATTTTACATGCGAGAATGTCGTTTTCTTTGTATCAAAATCATAATTCAATGTAAAGGTAGGCATACCTCCAACCATGTTCTCGTTATGATCCTGGGAACTTAAGAAATTGCCCACGGAATAATAACATAATGTATCCTGCTTTTTTCCGTGGATAATCTCCGCCGGTTGGATCACATGCGGATGGCCGCCGATGATGACCTCCACACCCAATTCATTTAACAACTTAGCGTATTTCTTCTGTTCTTCATTTGGTTCTGTCTGATATTCTATGCCCCA
>JAGAWH010000019.1 GCA_017941505.1 Faecalicoccus sp.
AAAAAAGCCATCTGCATAACACAGATGACTTCATTAATTATTTCAATGATTTAAGTACTGCCAACAAGTATTCCCAGGTTCTTTCAGCACTTGCCAAATCCAATGTTTCATTGAAAGTATGAACATCCTTTAGATCCGGTCCGAATGATACGCAATCAAGACCATCAATCTTTCCGGCAAAGAGTCCGCATTCAACACCGGCATGTAATGCCTGAATAATCGGCTTATGACCATATTGTTTTTCAAAGACTTCAATCATGATTTCACGAAGCTTAGAATCCGGATTATATTGCCATGCAGGATAATCACCAAACTCTGAGAAGGTACCGCCTAACATATCTGTAAGACATTCAATTCTTTCTACCAGTTCATTCTTTTCACTTTCAACACTGCTTCGTACTGAGAAAGAACATACAACCTTTTCTGCATTACATTTCAATATACCCATATTCAAGGAAGTTTGAACAAGACCTTCAATATCCGGACTCATTTTCTGAATACCCCAAGGCATATTGAATAAAGCTGTAATAATTCTCTTTGTCCAATCCTTTGTCATAGGTACATACGGTGTATCTACTTCTGTTTTCAACACGATTTTGATATTTGGATCATTGACCTGGTACTCAAATTTCAAGATTGCATTGAAATCCTGGATGACTGCATATAAAGCTTCCATATCTGTATCTTTGGCAAATACTACATGTGCCTTCGATTCCAGAGGAATCGCATTATCCTTTGAACCACCGCTTACCTTCACAAGACGGAAATCAAACTGTTTGGAAAGGTTGTATAAGAAACGTCCCATTTCCTTATTGGCGTTGGCACGACCCTTATCGATTTCCACACCGGAGTGTCCGCCAAATCCATCTTTGACATGAATCAAAGCCGGAATACCGTCAAATTCTTCTCTTTCAACTTCGAAAGTGCATACAGCTGTTGTACCACCGGCACAGCTGACTAATAAATATCCCTCTTCTTCTGAGTCAATATTAATCATATACTTTGCCTTTAAAGGCGTTGTATCCATGGCAGCAGCACCCAACATACCGATTTCTTCATCCGTTGTGAATACAACTTCCAAAGGTGGATGTTCGATATCATCGCTATCCAAAATAGCTAAGGCATAGGCAACCGCAATACCATCATCAGCACCAAGTGTTGTACCTTTTGCGGTAAGGATATTATCCTCTACCATCAACTCTAATCCGTCTTTTTCAAAATCAAATTCCAGATCCGGTTCTTTTTCACAAACCATATCCAGATGGCCTTGAATCATAACCGTTGGAGACTCTTCATAGCCTTTTGTACCGTCTTTCCAGATGATTACGTTGTTGGATTTATCCTGTAAATATTTTAATCCGTGCTCCTTGGCAAAAGAGACTACATAATCACTAATCTGTTTTGTGTTGGTTGAACCGTGTGGAATCGATGCGATTTTCTCAAAATACTGCAGCACCTTTTTGGGTTCATAATCACTTAATACGCTCATCGTTTACACCTCCCTACTTACATATAAGTTTATTGACCTGCATTGTATGTAAAAAGGTAACAACCCGGTCCAGCATGCGCTCTTCATCCGGATACAATTCCTGCATCTTGACTACGATATCATATACCGTATTTTTGCCATCAATCAAAGACCAAACCGAGCTTCCAAGTTTATCCAATTTGATTGTGCTCACCTTCGGTCTTTTATAAAAGATCTGAGCAATACGGGCAAAGAACCCCTTGTGAACCGAATAGTATGTCACAATTCCCTGCTTATCTTTGTTGTATTTGAGACCCGGCTGGATATGAAAAACCATATCCATATAGTTTTGTGACACTCTTTTCTTTTTACTCATAGTTTACTTTTTAGCTTTTTTAACGGAGAAGTACCAAAGCGAGAGTACTAATACGGCAAAGAATACAACACCACCGATGTTACCAAGAACACCACCCATGTTGATCATATCACCTAAGCTCTGGTCTCCTACCTGAATTACGGCGAATACTGCTAATAAAATACCAACAAGACCTTCACCGGCAATTAAACCGGAGCTGTATAATACGCCTTTTTCAATACTGTTTTTATCTGCTTTACGTACTTCAAGGAATTTACGAATTAATCCACCGACAAAAATCGGAGCAGATAAATGAATCGGCAGGTACAATCCGATTGCGATCGGAAGAATCGGAAGACCCAATACTTCGATCATCGCTGCAATACCAACACCACAGAATACTAAGCCCCAAGGTAAGGTACCACCCATAACACCTTCAATAACAAGCTTCATCAAAGCAGCCTGCGGTGCAGGAAGCTGTGAAGAACCAAAGCCCCATGCCTGGTTGAGCAAATACATAACACCACCGATAGCGCAGGCTGCTACAACAGCACCGAGCAGTTCACCAATCTGCTGAAGATAAGGTGTAGCACCTACGATATAACCTGTCTTTAAGTCCTGTGAAGTATCACCGGCCATAGCTGCAACGATACAGATGATCGTACCGATACTGATGGCAGAAGTCATACCTGCATAACCGGTATTTCCGGTAGCCTTTAATAAAGCTGTTACGATCAATAATGTCGCAATTGCCATACCGGAAACCGGGTTGTTGGAAGAACCAACTAAACCAACCATACGGCTGGATACTGTCGCAAAGAAGAATCCAAAGATTACAACTAAGATAGCTCCTAATAAAGAAATAGGAATACTTGGTAACAGCCAGATTAAGATTGCCATAGCAAGCGCACCGGTAAGTACCCACTTCATTGGAATATCTTTAGAAGTACGTGTTTCTTCACCGGCTGTATGACCAAGCTGACCGACTGCCTTTTTAAATGTAGAAACAATTGTCGGTAAGGATTTAATCAAGCTGATAATACCGCCTGTCGCAACAGCACCTGCTCCGATATAACGGATATAAGTGCTCCAGATACTGAAGGAATCAAGTCCCGGTTCAGCATATGTTGCAAGTAAAGGAATAAGTACAAACCATCCTAAGATACCGCCGGCAAACATGTAGCTGGAAATTTCCAGACCACAGATATAACCAACACCTGCCAAAGCAGGAAGAACGTCTGCACCAAATCCTGTAGTTAAAGCCGGAATTTCCCAATGAATTTCTGAAGGGAATAAACACAATCCATCGGCGATAAATTTATATACAGCCGCAATACCTAAACCGGAGAATACGACTTTTGATTTTTCGCCGCCTTCTTCACCAGCTAATAATACTTCTGCACAGGCTGTTCCTTCCGGGAACGGAAGTACACCGTGCTCTTCTACGATTAAAGCTGTACGAAGCGGAATCATGAACAATGTTCCCAAAACACCACCTGTCAAGGCAATTAACATAATTGCGATGATTGATGGAACCTGCACCTGATCACTCTCAGCTGCCCACATAAATAATGCCGGTAAAGTAAAGATAGCGCCGGCCGCTAAAGATTCTCCGGCCGAGCCAATGGTTTGTACCATATTATTTTCCAGAATAGAATCACGTTTCATAATCGCACGGATTATACCCATTGAAATAACAGCAGCCGGAATCGAAGCAGAAATTGTCATACCGACACGTAAACCAAGATAAGCATTGGCTGCGCCGAATACAACAGCTAAGATAATACCTAATACAACCGATACCGGAGTAAATTCAGGCAATACCTTGTCTGCCGGGACGAATGGCTTAAATTCGCCATTTCCCTTATTCTCATCCATATAAATCTCTCCTCTCTCTATAAATGAGTCCATCATAAATTATAGACCTTTTGATAGGAAATTGAAACCGATACAGCATTTTTTGTTGAAGTAATCTTGAAGTTTTTTTAATATAGTGCCTCAAATACAAATGTCTACAAGTTTTAAACATAAAAGCACAGCCACTATTATTGTGACTGTGATTTACTCTTTACCTTCACTTAGCATCGATACAAATTCTGAGGGAGAATAAACCGGAATTGGAGATAACCTAAAATGAGTTGGATTACGTGTGATGATCGCATCAACTCCGGCACGTCTGCCGCTTTCAATCATAATGGCATCTTCATAATCATTGTTTTTTAACGCAAGAGCATTTTGACAGTCTACGCCAAGTGTATCAATTAATTCAAAGAGTGCATAAATTTTTGCGATAACCTGACGGGCTTTTGCATCGACATTTTCCTCACCGACAAATTGTTTTCGGGAAAAGAAGTGGATGTCAGCAGCTTCCTTAGCCGTTATGCATCCTGTGATTTGCTTATTGGCAATCGCATAGAATATCTTTTGCCCATCTGAAAACCAAGGCTCACGCCGCTGCAATACATCAACAATGACATTTGTATCAAGAAGGACTCTCATACTTCATCAATCCTGTCTTCCTTTGCTTCTTCCAAGGTCATAGTCTGCGGAAGAATACCAAAGAGCGACTCTGCAATTTCAACTCGATTCTGGAATGGATTTGTGAGCTTCGCAACAATTTTTCCGTATTGCGTGATATAAACATCTTCCGTAGCTGCAAGCTGGAGATATTTACCAAGATTCGCTTTTAATTCTGTGGCAGTAATCGACATAGGATCAACCTCCTTTCCTATTTTCAGTATAATGAAATCGAACAAACAGTTCAATAATTTCGGACGAATATACAATAATTAAGGACAAAACATACAATCATAATATCCGTATAAACATTTCTTTACGATACACCGACAAATCCATAACATATATCATCCCAATCCGGTGCCTCTTTCT
>JAGAWH010000198.1 GCA_017941505.1 Faecalicoccus sp.
CGGATGGATTACCCGTAAACAGCTTGAAGATGTTTACGAGATTTATAAGAAAAACCAATATGGTGATTACTTAAAGAAAATTCTGAATCGCAAATATATCAAGGAGAAGAATCAATGAAGGTAACAAAGACAGAAATTGATGGTGTATTAATCATTGACACCGATGTGTTCGGTGATCATCGTGGTTATTTTACGGAAACGTACAATAAGCCAAAATATGAAAAGATGGGCATTACCACTGAGTTTGTGCAGGACAATATGTCCTTCAGTGCCCAAGTCGGAACACTTAGAGGTCTGCATTGGCAAAATCCGCCGTATGCCCAGGCAAAGTTAGTATCCTGCACAAAGGGAACCGTAATCGATGTAGCGGTTGATATCCGTAAAGGCTCACCTACCTACGGTAAATGGGTATCGGTAGAATTAAGCGCTGAAAACCATCGCCAATTCTTTATTCCAAGAGGTTTTGCGCATGGCTTTTTAACCCTTACACCGGACGTAGAATTCCGCTACAAGGTGGATAATGTCTACAATAAGGAATCGGAAGGTGGCATGCGCTATGATGATCCAACCTGCAATGTAGACTGGGGTTCTTTATTAAACGGAATTGAGCCGGTATTATCCGAAAAGGACAAGATCGGTCCGACTTTGGAAGAGTCCGATAATCAATTTGTATATGAGGAGATGAAGTAATATGAAATTTTTAGTAACAGGCGGAGCCGGATTTATCGGCGGTAACTTTGTCCATTACATGGTGAATAAATATCCGGAGGACATGATTGTCAATCTGGATAAGTTAACTTATGCCGGAAACTTGGAAACCTGCAAGCCGGTGGAAGATAAGCCAAACTATAAATTCGTCAAGGGTGATATTGCCGACCGCGAATTTATCTTTGATCTATTTGAGAAGGAACATTTTGATGTGGTAGTCAACTTTGCGGCTGAATCCCATGTAGACCGTAGTATTGAAGATCCGGAAATCTTTGTAAAGACAAATGTAATGGGAACAACAACGCTTTTAGATGCGTGTGTAAAATACGGCATTAAGCGTTATCATCAGGTATCAACGGATGAAGTATATGGCGATCTTCCTTTAGACCGTCCGGACTTATTCTTCACTGAAGAAACACCGTTACATACATCCAGCCCATATTCCAGCGCCAAGGCAGCTGCCGACTTATTTGTACTGGCTTATCACCGTACATATGGTCTTCCGGTTACCATCAGCCGCTGCTCCAATAACTATGGACCATACCACTTCCCGGAAAAGCTAATTCCGTTAATTATCTCGCGAGCTTTAAACGATGAAACCATCCCGGTATACGGAACGGGTGAAAATGTGCGTGACTGGCTGCATGTATATGACCATTGTGTTGCGATTGATTTGATCGTAAGATACGGTCGTGTCGGTGAAGTGTACAATGTCGGCGGACATAATGAAAGAACCAACTTAGAAGTTGTTAAGACGGTATTACATGCCCTTGGCAAATCCGAAGACTTAATTACCTTTGTGACTGACCGTAAGGGACACGATATGCGTTACGCAATCGATCCGACTAAGCTGGAAACTGAGCTTGGATGGAAGCCAAAGTATACCTTTGATACCGGTATCCCTATGACTATCCAATGGTATCTTGACAACAAGGAATGGTGGGAAAATATCATTTCCGGTGAATACCAGAATTATTTTGAAAAAATGTATGTTGAAAAAGGAAGAGCGTAAAGCTCTTTCCTTTTCATAACTACGGTAAAAAAAGAGGGAAGATTATATATGCACATAAAAAAAATCCATTTAACGGCTGCCAAATACGCATTTTCTGGTCTTGCGACATTACTTGCATATTCTACATGTAAGGATGTTTTCATCATGCTTGATGGTATTTTGGAGCTGCTGGTGGTATTTATCCTCAGCAATCATTTCTTGAATGATAATAAGCGAAGACAGATCATTGTGTATGTATTATCTTCCGTTTTCTTTTTCCTGTTTAATACGCAAATGTTAGTCATGTATTTTGGCGGTACATATATTTCCATGATGATGTTGACAAATATATCTTCTCTGCGGGATATTTCGGCAAATTTTGCGGTCTATGGGATTGGCATTCTAGCAGTCATCCTTTTCTCTTTTTTACCTATCACCAAAATTGAGATTCCTAAGCTTTGGGAAAAAAGACTGGTTGTGATCATTCCTGTACTGGCTTTGATTTGTACTGCCTGTATCGGCTGGTCACGCAATACCATCTATTCATTATTATCTTTAATAGGGCAGTCACAGGATTATAACCAATTACAGGAAACAGTTAATACGGTTGATACCATGGCCGGACAGTATCGGGATGTAGCGCCTGAATTCTTTAAATCCGGTATCGAGGATGAAATCGTAAAGCCGGCGAATTTAGCAGAAAACCCCAATGTGATTGTGATCTTTACCGAAGGTTTATCCAAATCTGTTGTAGAAGATGAAAGAAATCTTACCCCGAATCTTCAAAAGCTGTCAAAGAAATCCCTTTCCTTTGAAAATTACTACAATCATACCTTTGCGACATACCGCGGCTTGATCGGCCAGCTGTATTCCGGATATCAGCTCAATAATTCCGACTCCAATAATTTGATTGCGCTTCAAGATATTTTTTCAGCGAAAGGATATAATACCGCTTTTATCAATACCGAACCGGATAATGAAGAATTCACAACATATCTTACATCCTTTGGATTTGATGATTTAATCACCGATGAGTCAAAGGCAACCGCAAGAGAAAAGACCTTATCGGATAAAAGTGCCTATGAACTTTTATGGGATACATGTATGGACATGAATACATCGGATAAACCGTTTTTTACCGCCATCTATACCTTTGGTACCCATGTATCCCTGGATAGTCCGGATGAAGTATTTGATGATGGAAAGGATGCAGAACTGAATAAGTTCTACAATATGGATTATCAATTCGGTGAATTTTTAGAGAAATTTGAAAACAGCCCGCTGGCGGATAATACCCTTTTGATCTTTACTGCCGATCACTGTACTTATGTTGATCAGGCCTTTAAAAACTCGTTTCCGGATGTAGAAAGATATCACTCGGATGTCGGTGAAATTATTTTGTACTTTTACTACAAAGGCATAACGCCGGACACAATTGACGTAGATGGCAGAAACTCCATTAATTTTGCTCCTACTTTATTGGATTATTTAGATATCAGTGCTCCAAATTTCTTTTTAGGCGATTCATTGTTTGGAAAAGGAGACAAGGACAATTTATTTGCGACAACGTTCTATGATCCTTTTAATGCGATATCTACCAAAAAAGGAGAGATATCGGTATTGGATTCAAAAGAAAAGGAAGAATTTGTCAAGAAGGTAACGCTGTATTTAACCGCTGCGAAAAATATGAAGGTAGATTCGATTCCGCTTCCTACCGAAGAAGATGCAGCGGTAGTGGATGAGGGAACTTATTTTGAAGATACTACGCTGGATTCTTACCAGGTACCATACTATCCAAATTATTACTACAATAATTATTACTATTATAACTATACAGAACCGACACCGGCGCCTGCAGCTGAGTCTGCACCGGCACCTGTACCGGAGCCGATAACAGATAATCCGGGTTCAACAGAGATACCGGTCGATCCCGGTGGACAGGATACCGGTGGTGGAGATGTTGTGATCACAGATCCGGTGGTTGACCCGGCACCGGTAACAGAACCGACAGGTGAATAACATCCTGTATTTGCCTATTGTGTTTGTTTTGACTATAATATGAAAAGTTAAAGGAAATAATGTTCCATAAAAAGGAGATTTATATGAAATTATTAGTAACAGGCTATAAAGGACAATTAGGATATGATGTAGTGAATGAAGCGCATTCCAGAAATATTGAAGCAATAGGGGTGGATATTGAAGAAATGGATATCACCGATGCCGCTCAGGTAGAAAAGGTAATCTCTGAAGGTGGATATGATGCGGTTGTGCATTGTGCTGCCTGGACAGCTGTAGATAAAGCGGAAGAACCGGAGCTTTTAGATAAGGTACGCGCCGTGAATGCCGGTGGTACCGCAAATATCGTCAAAGCCTGTGAAAAGATGGATATTCCGGTGATGTATTTTTCTACCGATTATGTCTTTAATGGAGAAGGTACAACACCATGGAAAGAATATGATAAAAGAGAACCGTTAAATGTATACGGACAGACAAAATATGAAGGGGAACTGGCAGTGGAAGCCTACCCGAAACATTTTATTATCCGTATCTCCTGGGTGTTTGGTAAAAACGGAAATAACTTTATCAAGACCATGCTTAGATTAGGAAAAGAAAGAGGAGCTGTATCGGTGGTAAACGATCAGATCGGTATGGTTACCTACACATATGATTTAGCCCGTTTAGTGGTCGATATGATCCAGACAGACAAATACGGAACTTACCATGCGACCAATTCCGGAGAATATATCAGCTGGTATGACTTTGCGGTGGAAATCTTTAAACAGGCAGGTATGGATGTTCCGGTAACTCCGGTGGATTCGTCCGCTTTTCCGGTTAAGGCAAAGCGTCCGAAAAATTCTCGTATGTCTCAGATGGAGCTGTTAAAAAACGGATTTACTCCGCTGCCTGCATGGAAGGATGCTCTGAGCCGCTATTTGAAAGAGATTTCTTAATATGAAACCGACACATACATTTGTGGTGCTTGCCTTCGAACAATCACCTTATTTGGAAAGTTGTATTCAATCGGTGTTAAATCAAAGCGAGCCTACGCATGTTGTGATCGCGACTTCCACGCCAAATGAATATATTGATAAGACAGCACAAAAATACCAGTTAAATTTGATGGTGAATCCCGAGCGGATCGGTTTGGGAAATGATTTTGATTTTGCCCTGCAATGCGTGGATACAGATTTAGTCACCATTGCCCATCAGGATGACATCTATGATTATCACTATGCCCGGAGGATACTGGATGCCTATAACAAGAATATCGAATCGGACCCGGTGATTTTGTTTACGGATTATTATGAAATTCGCAATGGAGAACGGGTATATTCGGATTTGAATTTAAAAATCAAACGAACATTGTTGGCACCGCTAAAACAACAGAAGTTGGGAGCCTATACATTTTTCCGGCGATCGGCTATCCGGTTTGGTTCTGCCATCTGCTGTCCATCGGTTACGTTTGTAAAGAAAAATTTGAACTTTCCGGTTTACGATACGGCGTTTGAATGCGACGTAGACTGGAATGCCTGGGAAGCCTTATCAAAGAGCGGGCATGCCTTTATATATGTCAATGAGCCTTTAATGGGACACAGAGTCCATGAGGCATCTACGACATCAGAATTGATTGGAAATAATATCCGTCATGAAGAGGATTATGAAATGTTCTGTAAGTTCTGGCCAAAGCCAATCGCCAGAGTGCTTGCGAATGTGTATTCGCAAAGTGAAAAATCAAACCAGACTTAGAAACTAGGAGGTGCGGTATGTCAAAAATTCTTTTGATTATTCCTGCATATAATGAAGAGGCCAATATTTTATCGGTTTATCAGAAAATCAAAGAAAACGGTCAGTATGATATGATCGTAATCAATGATGGATCGAAAGATTCAACACCGAAAATATTAGATGAGAACCATATTCCTCATATTGATTTGGTTCATAACCTTGGGATCGGCGGTGCTGTGCAGACCGGTTTTAAATATGCGAGAGACAATGGATATGATATCGCTATTCAATTTGACGGCGACGGCCAGCATGATGTGAATTATGTCAAGAATATCGTACAGCCCATTTTAGACGGAGAAGCAGATTTTGTGATCGGATCAAGATTTGTGGAAGCTTTAGATGGCAATTTTCAGACTTCTGCAGCCAGAAGAGCCGGTATTAAAATGATTTCCGGCGCTATTAAAATAGTTACTGGGGTAAGAGTTAAGGATACGACATCAGGTTTCCGTGCTGCCAATGCGGATATTATCAAAGAATTTTCGAACCGCTATCCGGTTGAATATCCCGAACCGGTATCAACTACCGAGATACTCAAGAAAAAATATCGCTTGAAAGAGGTTCCGGTCATGATGCATGAACGAATGGGTGGAGTCTCTTCTATCAAGGCATGGAAGAATGCGTACTATATGGTCAATGTCTTATTGAGCATTTTTGTGGTAGGAACAAGGAGGTATTAGTATGTCATTTTGGTTACGAATCGCTCTTTTGTTTGTATCTCTGTTTCTTTATACTTTGACATTTATTTTACTTAAAAAGGATAAGCTGCCGCTCAATTATGCCTTGGTATGGGGCATTCCGGCCACAGTTTTATTGATTTTGTTCTTTTTGCCAAGCTGGATCTTAAAGATTCAACATTGGCTTGGATTCCAAACGACATCGAACTTCGTGGTCGGTATCTTATTTGTGGTACTCATCTGTACATCGATGTCATTGACAGTGATTGTTTCGACACTTACATCGAAGAGCACTTTGTTGATACAGGAGTTATCCATGTTAAAAAAACGTGTAGAGGATTTAGAAAATAAGGAGTGATATTTTGGATACAAGTCAGAATTTAAAGAAAGATTTCATCTGGAATCTGATTGGAACGACTTTAAACAGCTTTACTTCTTTGTTCTATATGATGATTGTTGCCAGAATCAACGGTTTAGGGGATTCCGGCACATTTTCATATGCGTTCTCATTTGGCTGTTTGATGTTTACGGTAGCCTGTTATGCAGGACGTATTTACCAGGTGACTGACAATTCACAAAAATATACGGATTTGGATTATGTGGTCCAGCGTATTTTATTCAGTATTCTTACCATGTTGATCTCCTGGATCTACAGTATCATCGTAGGTCTGGATGCATATACCTTAGCTGTCACGTTGGTACTCTGCTTATGTAAATGTATTGAGGCGTGTGGGGATGTACTATGCGGTATCTTACAGCGAAACGATCATTTATATCAGGCAGGTATATCCTTAACTATCAAATTCTTTCTGGCAGTCGGATTGTTTATCGGTTTTGATCTGTTCACAAAGAATATGTTAATCAGTTCCATCTTTATGACATTAGGATGGATCCTTGTCACGATTTTGTATGATATTCCCAAGACAAAAATTTACTTAAAGGGGCAGAGCTTTGATAAACAAAGGATTATCAATTTGACTAAAAAGGGCTTTTCTTCCTTCGGTGTTATGTTTATGGCAGCGTTTTTAGTCAACGCGACAAAGTATATGATGTATGGACGCGTCAGCGATACCGTACAGGGAATCTATGGCATGATCATCATGCCGGCCACCATGTTGACATTATGCGTTCAATATATTTTACAGCCTTATCTGAAGGCCTTATCGGAGCATTATAAGAATAGAGATGAGAATAGTTTCCGTAAAATGGTACGACTTCTTGTCGGAGCCACTGCCGCCATTGGGATTGTCTTTTTGATTGGAATGGTATTGTTAGGAACACCTGTTCTGTCGATAATTTATGCCACTGATTTAAGAGGGTACCTTTTACCTCTAAGCATCATTATTTTTGGAGC
>JAGAWH010000199.1 GCA_017941505.1 Faecalicoccus sp.
CTTCTTGACCATAAATAGAGATATCGCCACGTTTGCCCGAATGAGCTTGAATGAATTTAGCGCTTTGTACAAACATACCGCCGGACCCGCAGCAGCAGTCATAAACACGGCAGTTGTCGAAAGGACGAAGGATTGAAACAAGAGTTTTAACTATGCTCGACGGTGTGTAGAATTCGCCGCCGCTGGCACCTTCTTTTTCTGCGAATTGAGCGATGCAGTATTCGTAGGTACGTCCCAGAAGATCTTCGCTTTCCTCCGTATTGCTCATATCGATGTTATTTGTAAAGAGGTCGACTACATCACCTAATACGAGCTTATCGAGATCAGTGTTGGCATAGTTTTTAGGCAGAACGTTTTTTAATGTTTTGTTTTCCTTTTCGATAGCTTGCATCGCTGTATCAATAACTTTTCCGATTTCAGGAGTATGAGCTGCAGCGGCTATTGTGCTCCATCTTGCTTCTTCGGGCACAAAGAAAACATTCTCCATTGTATAAGCGTCACGGTCGTCTTCAAATCCATCGCCCTCATCTACTAGTTCCTGATGCCTCTTATCAAAGGCTACAGAAATATAGCGCAAGAAAATAAGTCCGATGATAACTTTCCTGTACTCTGCTGCAGGGATATGTCCCCACAGAACGCAAGCTGCGTCCCACAGTTGTTTTTCAAAACCAATGTTGGCATTGGTTTTATTAGTCATTTGAATCTACCTCCAAGTTCTATAGTAATTCAATTCTTTTTGTTGTCCTATAAAACAGACTGGATTATCATCGACCATTCCCATTATGGTATTAACATCGAACTGCGAAGATACCAGCTTCATTTCAGAACCCAGTACCGTGAACAACTATTAATATCGGGCAGGGTTTCAACTTTCTTTCATCCTTAATGCCGATCTTTTAGACCAAAATTATAGCCATGCGTCTTTATTTCCTTCTTGTCAGATTCCATATGGGCTCACGTTATTGATTGTGAAATTTTGTTTTTAGTTTTGATATACCGTTAAACTGCTTGTTCATATCACTGTCAAATGTGTTTGCCAATATTTTAGTATGAAAATAACACATTATTTTTAGAAGGACGTTTTTTGATAGTAATTCTATTGTCGTAAACTCTATAATTCAGTTACACCTATACTCTTTATCGGTAGTCGAAACTATTGATACATAAAAGAAAAAGGGAATTCCGGCAGATCACTCTTTATCCGGTAATCTATCAGAATCCCTTTGTTTAAGCTCTGTTGCTGGTGCTTCTATTATTTTTCTCTTGATAGTAGAGCTACCGTCTCCACGTGATGTGTCATCGGGTAAATATCAAAACCAGTTAATGACTGTATATGGTATCCTCCTGCGACTAATGTTTTTGTGTCGCGTGCAAGACTTGTTGGATCACAGGCAATATAAATAATTGCTTGCGGATGTGCTGCAATCAGTTTCTTACATACCTCTTTTTTAGCGCCGGCACGAGGTGGATCTAAGACCACTAAATCTGGTGTGCTGAGTGTTGAAGGCACTTTTGATAAGGTTTTCAACACGTCACCGCATGCAGGAGTGATACGGTTCTGCATTCCTAAATGCTTAATATTTTTCTCAGCAAAGTGGACCGCTTCTTTAGCTCCTTCGATACTGAAGAGTTGTGATTCTGGTAGAAGGCTTGCTAAGAAGATCGTGAAGAGTCCTGATCCTGA
>JAGAWH010000200.1 GCA_017941505.1 Faecalicoccus sp.
CAAAGCCTGAGGTCTTCATATGATTTACTACTTCATTAAAGTTTTTAGCGCTCATAATTACCCTCTCCTAACATTATAAAATACCCTTTTTTCGCAAAAGGATAGATGAAATCATATTACCACAAAATTGGAAGAAAAAAAAGAGAATCTATATAGATTCTCCATTAAATTACTATGCTTAAATTATTTTGCGCGGCCGGAATATTTACCATCGGATGTATTGACAACGATCATTTCATCCTGATCGATAAACAACGGTACTTTCACTTCTAATCCGGTTTCTAAAACCGCATTTTTCTGAGCCGAAGTAGCTGTATCTCCTTTTACAGCACCCTCACACTCCACAACTCGAAGTGATACTTTATCCGGTAAAATAACACCTAAGATCTCTCCTTCATAAACAGAGATATTCACATTATCATTTTCTTTTAAGAACTTCTTTTCCCAATCTAAACGCTCTTCCGGAATTTCAACCTGTTCATAGGTTTCATTATCCATAAATACCAATGATTCCCCATCATCGTATAAATACTGCATCTCTCTTTTTTCAATGTTTGCAGGCTCTACACGGTCAGAATCATTAAAACGAAGTTCTAAGTTTGTTCCGGTTCTCAGATTACGAACCTTTGTCTTAACAACCATCGCACTGCGTGCTGTTTTATTTTTAGAAATATCCAGTACAACGTAAATATCACCGTTCACACTAATTGTTTGTCCCGGTTTTAAATCACCTGAGTTAATCATAAAAGCCTCCTATATATTTTCTATTCCATTTTATGAGTTATCCATTATTTGTCAAGTATCCGAAAAAAAATGATAAAAAGCACCGAAGTGCTTTTTATCAAGTATCGAAAGGAATCGATATGAATAAAATCTCACATACACAAGGAAGGATGATAAGTATGTGAGTGTTGGAATTGAGCCTGGTTCCAACATTATTCATTTATTATAGTACACCTAAATATTTTTGTTGTAAATAAATTTTAGCGCTATGAAGTTTTTGACTCCGTACCGTATGCCGGCTTATCTCCGTTCATGATAGCCTGGATATCATTTCGAACCGGTACCATCGTGTTCTCATCCGGATACATTACATAGGCATTATCACCGATCGATGGTGAGAATTCATTGCCATCCGTACCGTTTAAGCTTAGTGTAAAGATTCGCCAGCTTGCCCCATCGGATAACTGCATATTTACAAGTGAAGTCATTTCCTCGTAGGTCATATTTGTCTGAATCGTGCTGGAAATGCTGGACATCAAGCCGCTGAAATCATTTAAGATCGCAGGTGATAACAGCTTATCGATAATTCCCCGAATGACGCGCATCTGGTTTTGACCACGAGTTCTATCCCCGGCTAAAAACGACTTTCTTTCACGGGAATATGCCAAAGCCTGAGGTCCGTTCAAATTCAGCGTACCTGCTTCAAAAGTATATCCTCCTGCCGTGAATTTATTGTCGTTCTGAACCGTCACACCGCCTAAAGAATCTACAATTGTCTCAAGCGATGAGAAGTTGATTTTCGCATTGTAGTTGATCTCTATTCCAAGCATGTTTTCAATGGTCTGTTCGGTAGCTTCTACACCATAAAGACCGGCATGGGTTAATTTATCTTTCTGACCATTTGGACATCCGGTTGCCGCATCACATACCATATCCACATAGTAGTCACGCGGAATCGATGCGATTACGACATTCTTGGTCTTTGGATTCACACTGACAATAATATTGACATCACTTCTTGATGTTTCGGATATTTCTCCATAAGTATCAATACCGCTGATGAGTACAGTAAACGGATTCTCGGTTACATCAACACTGGAAATCGTATCCACTTTATCGACATAATATTCATATGTATAGACTTTCTTAATTGTCGATTCGATGTTCTCATATCCTTCATAATCGCTGATGACAGACAGATAGGCATCATCGATAATAACGCAGTCAATCGCCTGTCCTTTAAAATCATTCATCATTGCGATGGAAGATTCGTATTGAACGATGTTAAATTTCAAGGAGCGGTTGGTCAGTTCACTGATTACCTGATCGGTACCTTCTCTGGAAATATTAGATAAAATACCGATTGTTCTTCCTTCTAAATCTTTCACTCCATTGACCGGAGAGAACTTAACCGCATAAATCGAAGAAGTTTTGCGGATCTGATTTTCCCCTGCATTCATCGCCTTGATCGCAGAAATCACATCATTAATATAGTAAGATCCAAAAAGCGATGTAAAGGTAAGACAAGCCGCAATCAAACATCCAAATATTCTTTTTTAAGATCGGAAGAGCACACGTCTGAACTCCA
>JAGAWH010000201.1 GCA_017941505.1 Faecalicoccus sp.
AATTCCTTCGGATTATGTTTAAAAATTCCGCAACTCTTCTTGTCAAGTCTTTTTTTCACTTTTTTTACCGAAAGAAAAAAGGCAACCACACTTTCTGTGATTGCCTCGATGTGTCCTCACTCTTAACTGAATGACATTGGTTATTTGACAGGCTCTAAAATCTCATCTAAATATATATAAATCTCTTCCACTCTTTCATAAAAGAATATATGGAAATACGGATTGCCTTGAAGCATCGCAGAAAGATTGGCATCCTTTCTGCATAAGATATATACCGGTTTCTTTAATTGTTCCCCGTAAGCCAGTTCATATCCCACACCAAGCGATGGTGTGGAGCACTCCGCAATCACCAGATCGCATTCTTTTAACCAATTGATATCACGTGTATAGATATCTTCATCAGACATCGGTGAAGCGGCATTTTGATAACCGATATGTTCTGTAAGAACGATATGGCTTTTCTTCATATGGTCAATTAATTCGGCATATAACGATTGGTCCGTTCTGCCTCCCCGGATAGAACCGGAAAAATAAATCTTTTTCATTATCCGATACCCATTAAGCGGGTCGCAAACGCAAAGTAAATCAACAGGGATACGGCATCCACAATCGTTGTGATAAATGGCGATGCCATAACTGCCGGGTCAAAACCTAGCTTATCTGCCAGTAAAGGCAAAGTACATCCAACCAGCTTAGCACAGACAACCGTAACCATTAAGGTCAAACATACCACTAAATCCACCATTAAAGTAATTTCATGGTTTCCTAAGATTACCTTATCGACCAATAAGATTTTCACAAAATTGACCACCGCCAGTGAAACACCGCACATGGCGGCAACACGCAGCTCTTTCCAAATAACTTTCATCAAATCCTTGAATTCTACATCGCCTAAGGAAAGAGCACGAATCAAGGTTACACTGGATTGGCTGCCGCAGTTACCTGCGGTATCCATCAACATCGGAATAAAGCCCGTCAGTACTACACAGGCTGCCAGAGCATTTTCAAAAGTATTGATAATGACACCGGTAAAGGTCGCCGATACCATCAACAACATCAACCATGGGATACGCGACTTCCAGGTGTCGTATACCGAAACATCAAAATATGCCTTTTCGGTAGGTAAGATAGCGGCCATCTTTTCGATATCCTCGGTAGCTTCTTCTTCCATGACATCGACAACGTCATCGACCGTAACGATACCGACAAGACGGTTCTCCTGATCAACAACCGGCATGGAAATCAAGTCATAGTGCGTGAATAATGCGGCAACTTCTTCCTGGTCATCGGTCGTTACACACTTGATGATATTATCATCCATAATATCGGCAATCTTTGTCTCATAATCAGCCATCAATAAATCCTTGATGGTTACAACACCTTCCAGGTGGCGCTGGGCATCTGTTACAAACAATACATAGATTGTTTCTGCATCCTGCCCTCTTTTACGGATATAATCAAAGGCATTCTGTACCGTCATCTCTTTTTTTAGTGCCAGATACTCGGCAGTCATGATGCTTCCGGCTGAATCTTCCGGATACTTCAAGAACTGGTTAATCAAATTACGGGTATCAGGGGTAGCGTTTTTAAGTACACGCTTTACAACCGTAGCCGGTAATTCTTCCAACATATCTACCGCATCATCGACATAAAGCTCATCGATGATGGACTTTACTTCGGTATCGGTCATTCGGTTGATCAAATCTTCCTGGGTATCGACTCCTAAAAATGAGAAAACATCAGCTGCACTGTCTTTATCCAGCATTCTGAATACGACAACCTGCTGCTCTAACGGAAGTTCTTCCATATATTCCGCAACATCGGCATCGTTTAATTCGGCTATTTTTTCTTTAAATGCGCGAAACTGTTTTTGTTCCAATAACTGTGTTAATTCTTCTTTTTCAAAACCATATGTTTCAAAGAAATCTTGATTATCCATAATGGCTTCCCTCCCTATAAAACCTTATACACTTAATCCAAAAAATTGAATAGTATTTTCTAAAGTAATTTTTCTTACTTCTTCCGGATCCATACCTTTTACAGCAGCAATCTTATCAACTACATAAGTAATATTTTCCGGAACATTGGGATTTTTCAATCCCTTGATTTTTCTTGGCAATAGATACGGTGCATCGGTTTCTACCATTAATTTTTCAATTGGGATGATTTCAAGGGCATCCAGAACGTCTTGGTTACGCCTGTCATCGCATATCCAGCCGGTCACGCCGATATAACATCCAAGCTCTAAATATTTCTCTGCCTGTTCTCTACTTCCTGTAAAGCAGTGCACTACCGCATGAAGATTAGACTGTTTCGATAAAATATCAGCCATATCATCAAAAGCTTCTCTTTCATGCAGGAAAAGCGGTTTATTCAATTTATGAGCTAACTTTACCTGCTCTTGAAATCTTTGAAGCTGAATTTCTTTCGGTGAATACATACGGTCATAATCCAAACCGCATTCCCCCACGGCCACAATATTAGGATTATGGACAATTAAATCCTCTAATATGGAAAAGGTATTGTCATCGCATGATTTGGCATCATGAGGATGAACACCGGCAGTAGACCAGATTCCTGTCCTATTTAGCACATAGTCAGAGGCTCTTTGGGAACTTTTTATACTGCTTCCGGTAATGATCATATGAACGTCTTTGTCTTCGGCATTCTTTACAATTAAGCTCTCTTTATCTTCAAATTTCCGGCAAAATAAATTGCACCCTATATCTATATATTTCATATTCTACACCTTCTCTATTTTACCACAAACAAAAACGAGATTTCTCTCGTTTTATGCAGTCTTCACAAATTGTGAATTATATAAATTTGTATAGAAACCATTCTGTGCCATCAATGTATCATGATTTCCCTGCTCAATGATCTTACCATCTCTCATAACTAAGATCACATCGGCATTTCGAATGGTTGACAAGCGATGCGCTACCACAAAGCTCGTTCTTCCTGTCATAAGTTTATCAAAAGCACTCTGTACTCTCAGTTCTGTTCGAGTATCGATAGAGGAAGTCGCCTCATCTAAAATTAAGATAGGTGGCAGGCACAACATAACACGGGTAATACATAAAAGCTGTTTCTGTCCCTGAGATAAGGAATTATCATCAATCTCAGTATCTAAGCCTTGAGGAAGTCTTCGAATAAAGCTCCAGCTATGAGCTTCCTTACATGCCTGTATTATTTCTTCATCTGTGGCATCCGGTTTTCCAATCGCAATATTTTCCCGAACCGTACCGGTTTTTAACCAGGTTTCCTGTAAAACCATACCGTAGTTAGCACGTAGCGAATGTCTTGTGACAGAGCGGATGTCTTTACTATCCAATTGAATGGATCCTTCATCCACATCATAGAAGCGCATCAACAAGTTGATAAACGTTGTCTTACCGCATCCTGTCGGCCCGACAATCGCAATGCGCATACCCGGTTCTACATCCAAATTGAAGTTTTCAATCAATCTTGTGTCCTTATTATAGGAGAAATCCACATTTTCAATATGTACTTTTCCAGTGGCCTGATCCATGATATCTCTTTGTTCAACCACTTCCGGTTCGCTCTCAATTAACTCAAAGACACGGTTGGCACAAGCTAAAGCGTTTTGAAGTTCGGTTACCACCGAGCTGATATCATTAAATGGTTTCATATATTGATTGGCATATGCCAATAAGGTCGATAAACCACCGACTGTTAAACTGTTTTGAAGACATAAATAAGCTCCAAATAAGGCAACACAGGCATAGGTCACATTGTTGACGGCACGGGTACATGGATTGGTCAAGCTCGAAAAGAAAATTGCCTTCTGTGAGTATTCCTGCAGCATACCATTGATTTTTTGAAATCTCTGACTGGAGCGTTTCTCATATCCAAATGCCTTAACAATTTTTTCGTTTCCCACCATCTCTTCAATCAGCGCTGTCTGTGTTCCTCTGGTTTCGGTCTGTTTTCTAAACATCTGATACGAGCGGGTTGCGATAAATCTTGCGACAAGAAAGCTGATCGGTGTCAATATAACCACCATTACTGTAATCGGAATACTTTTATTAAACATAAAGAACAGTGTGGCAACAATGGTAATAACACCGCTGAAAAGTCTCGAAAATCCAAGTAATAAACCATCGGATAACTGGTCTACATCGGCAATGATACGCCCCACAATATCTCCCGTGGAATGGCGGTCCAGATAAGATAACGGTAAGTGCTGAAGCTTGCGGATGGCCTGGGCACGGATGTCCTCGACTACCTTAAAAGTTAAGCGGTTGTTGATTACATTCATGATCCATGTTGCGACGGAAGTAATTCCGATCAAGATACCGATTTTACGAAGGATTTGAGCAATCATTCCAAAGTCTACATTGCCCTTTTCAACTATACAGTCAATCGCATCACCAAACAGAATCGGAGCATATAAGGTAGTGATAACCGATACGCCGGCAAGGATCACGCTGATAAATAATAATATTTTATATTGGCCGATATATTTCATTACCTTACGAAAGGTTGCCAAGCTGCCATCTCTTTCATTTTCAAACATTTTGTACAGCCTCCTTTCGTTTTTCCGGGAATTGCGAATAATAAATCTCCTGATAAATCGGGCAGGTTTCCATAAGCATGTCATGGCTTCCTTTTCCGACCAATTGTCCATCATCCAGCACCAAAATCAGATCTGCCGATAAGACACTGGCTGTTCGCTGGGATACGATGAAGACTGTCATCTTCTGCTGCAGGGAATTGATTGCCTTACGTAAAGCGGCATCGGTCGCAAAGTCAAGGGCACTGGCGCTATCATCCATAATTAATATTTCCGGATTGGATACTAAAGCGCGGGCAATTGTAAGACGCTGTCTCTGCCCTCCGGATAAATTACGTCCATTCTGCTCAATCGTAAAATCAAGCTGTCCCTGCTTGCCTTCAACAACCTCTTTGGCCTGGGCAATTTCTAAAGCTTTCCAGATTTCTTCATCACTCGCATCTTCTTTTCCCCATTTTAAATTATCCCGTACAGATCCTTTAAACAGGATTGCTTTTTGCGGAACGATGCCAATTTTATCTAACAATTTTCCTTCCGGATACTCTTTGACGTCCAATCCATTCACAAAGACCGTTCCCTGACTCGCATCATAGAAACGGGCAATCAAATTCACCAAAGAAGATTTACCGCTTCCGGTACCGCCGATAATACCGACGGTCTGGCCTTTTTTGGCTTCAAAAGAAATGTCGGATAAGCTTTCTGCACTAGCACCGCTGTAAGTAAAATAGACATGATCAAATAATACGGATACATCGGTATCTTTTTCTTGTCTGTTTCCATACTGCATACTCGATTTAACATCAAGTACAGAACCAATTCTTCCTGCACAGGCAAGGGATTTATCGATGGTAATGATGAGATCTGCCAGTTTAATTAATTCCACAATAATCTGGGCCATGTAGTTATAAAGAGCTACCACACTTCCACGATCCAGTGCGCCCATTTCGACACGAATAGCACCTTTTTGAATCAAGAGGATGGTTGCCATATTGACAATCAAATAGGTAGCCGGATTCATGAGTGCTGACAAACGTCCGACAAAGGAATTCGTCTTTGTGAGGGAAACATTCTTTTCATCAAAGCTTTTGATTTCATCTTCTTCCTTACGGAAGGCACGAATCACACGAACACCTGTCAAATTCTCACGGGTAGCGGTTAAGACCGCATCCAACCGCTTTTGAACTTTTTTATATAACGGAATTGAAATCAACATGATTCCAAATACCACTACACTTAAAATCGGAATCGCAATCGCAAAAATCCATGCGCTTTCCACATCGATGGTAAAGGCCATGATCATTGCGCCTAATACGATAAACGGACTTCTTAAAAGAAGACGTAAAGTTAGATTATAACCGGTCTGTACCTGGTTGATATCACTGGTTAAACGGGTAATCAATGTATTGGTTCCCAGTCGATCTAACTCGGTATACGATAAGGATTGAATATGATCGAATAAAGCCTGTCTAAGCTTTGTACCAAAGCCAACACTGGCTTTAGAGGCAAAGTATTGGGCTGTAACAGAACAGGCTAAACCGATGATCATCAACACCAGCAACAGCCCAAAATTCTGCCATACAACCGTCATATTATTTTGCGAAATACCATTATTGATGATGGAAGCCACTACAAGAGGAACCATCAAATCAAAAAAAGCCTCCAGCATCTTAAACAGCGGAGCTATAATACTTTCTTTTTCATATCCTTTTAAATAAACTAACAGTCGTTTCATAACATCACCACATATATAATAACAGAAAACCTAAAAAAAACTCATCTTGCGATGAGTTAAATATCTGCTTTAGCAGTGATAATCCATGGTGCCGGTTCCTGTACCATTGAATTTTTATGGTTGAGTTTTGATACAGAAATCTGAATGATTTCAACATCTCTAAATCCATATTTTTCCAGGATACCGCTAATCGTTCCTGCCACCTTAAGATCCAATGTATAGATAACAACATTTAGTTTTGGATTCATCTTGGTCAAACATTCCAGTTCCTGTTCCATAGAAGCAGATGCCACCAACATTACTGTATCCGGTGCCGGGAATTTTGACATCGTTTCTGCATCAACATGGTCGATCACTTCCACATTGTGTAAACCGAAATATTCGATATTTTCTTCCATAGTTGTACGGTCAGCCTTGGAGTATTCTACCGCTACAATAGTACCTTCGGTTGCGATCAAAGCACTTTCTACCGCAATCGATGCACCGCTGATAATGCATAAATTATCCTGCAGACCGACAGCCATCTTATTTAAGATAACCGAACGGATCTCACTTCCGACATAACGAACGGAACCTTTAAAGAAGTTCTTGTTGTCCATACCGATCTTATAAGTATTACGTGCCTGTTCGTTGACAATCAACATACCGGCAGAGGCGTTGATACCGCGGTTGATCATATTTTTTAATTTATCAGTCTTTACTTCACCTACCGGTTCGGAGCCTTCGTTATACCATACATCGCATTCGCCAAGTCCGGCATTCCACATCTTATAGAAAATATCCATATTGCCGGCTTCGGTAAATACTAATACCGTACGATGAGATTCCACGGTAGGAATCAGGTTTTTATTTCTTCGAGTGATATCGATCATCTTCACCTTTTCTAAATCAATCGGTGTATTGGCAGAAAAGTACTGAAGCCAGGATAATATTATTTCATTTGTAAAAAGTTGTTGTTCCATATGTACTCTCCAATCTATGTTTCCATTTTATCACAAATCAAAGCATCCTTACCCCATATCTTGATAAGTTCATCCATTGACTTGATTGGTTTTGAAGGAATAGTGTGTTTCCCTATCATCTTTTCCATCCAGACCATATCATACCAGGTATCAAACTTATAGCCACACTTATGAAATGTACCTACCGTGACATATCCTAAATGGGAATGAAATTCAATGGAGTTATAATTCAAATATTGATCCTCTTTGACAGGAGATGCGATGCAGGCATATAAATTGATAATTCCCTGCTTCTTTAGAATCGATTCCAAAACAGAATATAATTGTTTACCGATTCCCTGTTTTTTATATTGAGGATCGACATAGATTGTCACCTCTACTGCCCAATCATAGGCAGCTCTATCCTTAAATACATTGGCATAGGCATGACCAACAATCTTTTCATCTTTCCTGGCCACAAGATATGGGTATCTTTTTTGAATATTCTTAATGCGATTCTCAAATTCCTCTAAAGATGGTGTTTCTACTTCAAAGGTAATGGCCGTATTTTGAATATAGTAATCATATAATTTCAGGATTTCTTTGGCATCCTCTAATTTGGCAAATTCTATTTTTATCATAGATTCAGTATAAAAATATATGTTTCTTGCGTCAATTTAAAAAGCAGGGCCATGCCCTGCTGATTACTTATCTCCAATACTGTTCACAAAGATTTCGCGGGATGTCACACATTTATTGGTTTCGGCATCATCTCTATCTCCCTTTTTTTCATCAATGACATTATAATGCAGTATATATAAGTATCCATCCTTTTCAAATACGTAGTAATCTTTTCTTGATGCTAAATGAACATTCCATTCTTCACTGACATTGGAACTACCTACCACAACTGTTTGTGCCTTCAAGCCATTTAAATCGACATCCTCCGGTCCGCTTATAACTTTTTCTTCTCTACCTTCGATAATGCGGGAAATCTCTTGATCAACATCATTATACGCCGGGTACTTCTCCTGATTCCATACTTCTAAAACAATCTGGGCGACCATATCATTTTCTTTATAGTTATAGTCTATACTTCCATATCCCCGATCACCCTCAACAGGAAGACCGAAACCATCCGGAATCGTGTAGTTGATTTTAGATAAAGCCTTTATTTTATCCTCTTCTTTTGCCTTTTTTTCCTGATTCCGTTTATAATCCTCATACGCTTTAAAAGCATACACTCCCACAAGAACCAAAGCCACAAGTCTAACCAGTATTCCTAATATCTTACCTAATTTCTTCATATCTTCTCCCTTTATCTACCAATTATTGACCGCATGTTCCGCAAAAGAAATTAATTCTTTTCCTGTTAATTCAATTTTTGTACCATCATCTAAAATGATGAAGCCCTTAAAACCGCCAAACATCTGATTGGTACAGTTATCAATCCACAATACTTTTGTCTTAGTTAAACGGTCATAGACCGGATCTAAGATCAGATCAATGCGTCCATCTTCATCGTAGATATGCCATGGTTTATTGTAGTCGGTCTTATCGCATTCAAAGATCACGTTTCCATATTTGGAATAGCCTCCTTTGTAGAAGACGATATTCTCCGTTGCCAAAGATGGGTTACCGAATCCACATCCAAGATTGAATCCAAGCATTTCTCCATCTACATAACCGGTCGCATTCGACCAATACCATTCATTATGAAAAGGCCACACGCCTCTTCCCCAGTCAAGAAGTCCAAAACTGTCTTTTTCATTAAAAACATACCGCTTACCTTTCCAATTGACATAGCCAGCAGCACTCATGCAGTTGATCTTATGGTTGTAGTAAAACTGTGTTTTCTTTTCATCAAAAGGAATCGTAATTACCAGACTGTGCGGATTTTTACGTTTTAATATGATTTCCCCATCGCCATCCTTACAGCTAAAAGATAAACGCCGGATGTTGTTCTTAGTTTCTAAAACCATTTTTATTTTCTTGGATTCATAAGAAATATAACTGTCTTTTTCGGCATCCTTATCCAGCTTCATTCGATATAGGGCAAAAGGAATCAATGTACCGACATCGAAAATCTTTTCACCGTTTTGGAAATCAAACATCATGACATCCACCTGTCCTACATAGGCAGCATGCCCATAGGTAAACTGCAGGCAGAGATGATCATTAGACACTTGGTACCAATCCCACTCTTTGATCCGCATGCCATTGGCATGGATTTGGGCACGATGGTACTGCCGCACACTGCGGGTGGAATAACCCGGTATCGGATATCCGTTTTCATCCAATACCGGGCCTCTTTCATCCAAAAGCCTTTGCGGATTCATAGTATCCCCCTTTTATTGCAGGTCGGCATCAAATACGATACCGGCACTATTTCTGGCATCGTTTAACACTTTAGCGGTAATACCGGAAATCTCCAACATCTTATAGGCTCTGTCTAAATCATGGTTATCGATCATATCGATGAATTCTTTGAATTCGTAATACATTGCGTGTGTTTCTTCATCAAATTCAAATTCCGTTCCTTCTTTACGGTTTTCTGTATAGGTATATTTTCTGAAACGGTTAACCGGGCGATTCACAACTAAGTTGGCCTTATCACCCTGAATGGATGTCATAACCGGAGCCATGCAGTCTTTTGCGCCGATCGCAACGGCCTTAAAGGTTCCGTAATCCATCAAAAGAATACCGCTGGTATCAATACCTTTTTCAATATTCGGAAGATAGGTCACGCTCTTTGGTGCTCCAAATAAGCCAACGATAAAGTTCACATTGTATACATTTATATCCATCAGAGCACCGCCGGATTTATGCACGTCAAATGCCGGAAGAATCGTTCCTTCCTTGAAGGCATCATAACGGGATGAGTATTGAGAATAGTTGGCAGAAACAATCTTAATATCTCCTAAATCTTTGATTTTTTCTTTTAATGATAAATAAGCAGGCATGTAGTGAATTGTGACAGCTTCTACCAGGATCAATTCTTTTTCTTTGGCAAGTTTTTCCAATTCACAGAATTCTTTATAGTTAGAACATAATGGCTTTTCACAAATAACATTTTTACCTGCTTCTAAAGCCTTCTTTGTATACTCATAATGCAGCATATTCGGTAAGCCGACATACACCGTATCAATATCACTTTGAAGAAGTTCATCATAATCAAAATAAGCCGCATCACAATTATAATCCTGTTTGATTTTCTCTACCTTATCCGCAGATCTTCTTGTTCCGAAAATCACCTTTTTTTCAATATCCAGCTTATCAATCGTGGATAATAAATCCATTACGATCATACCAGTTCCTAACATAGCTAATTTCATAATATTTTCCTCCAATAAAATATTGTAATCCTGCTTAAATTATACAAAAAAAACACCGCTATTGCGATGTTTTAAATAAGTCCTTGAATCAAAATCACAAGAATTAATACAGGTAAGACATATTGGAAATACGGCTTTAATCCACGAGGCATCTTAAAGCCATCTCCCGTATTGGCTTCCTTTATATATTTATCAAATCCCCAGCCCCATTTTGTAGTACAGAACAGAAGATAGATCAGTGATCCAATCGGTAACAGTAAGTTAGAAACGATAAAGTCTTCCGTATCTAAGATATCTCTTCCACCGATCAAATGTACATTGGATAAAATATTATATCCTAACGCACATGGAATACTTCCAATCAAAATCACAAAGAAGCAGATTAATGATGATTTTTGACGGCTCCAGCCAAAGTTATCCATACATCCGGCAATGATGTTTTCAAATACCGCAATAACGGTAGATAAACTTGCGAAGGTCATAAATAAGAAGAACAAAGCTCCCCAGATACGGCCTAACGGCATATTGATAAATACCTGTGGTAAAGTAACGAAAATCAAAGATGGACCCTGGGTGGTTTCAACACCGAAGCTGAAGCATGCCGGGAAAATAATTAATCCGGCAACAATTGCCACAAAGGTATCTAATACACAGATCTGAATGGATTCTCCACCGAGTGTCTTATCTTTTGACATATAGCTACCAAAGATTTCCATTGAACCGATACCAATCGATAATGTAAAGAAGGACTGGTTCATCGCAGCAGTAATAATTTTAAACAAGCCCTGTTCACTGGCTCTGGCAAAATCAGGAAGAAGATAGAATTTAATACCTTCAACAGCGCCTTTTAAAGTCATGCTGTGAACCGCTAAGATAACAATTAATACTAACAGCGACAACATCATTACTTTCGTAATGCCTTCAATTCCATTTTGAATACCCATGGAACATACCACGATACCAATCACAACGGTAATCGCCATAAACAGTAACATCTGTTTCGGATCGGCTAACATATTTCCAAATACATCCGCAACGCCCGATGAATCAACATGGTCAAAGGTTCCGGTCGCAAATTTTACGAAATAATTCAACATCCATCCGGATACTGTTGTGTAGTACAACATCAAGATCAGACATCCGATATTACCAACCCAGCCATGGATATGCCACCAGCTGCCTTTCGGTCCCAATGCGTCAAATGCGCTGGCTCCGCTTTTTCTACTGCCTCGTCCTACTGCCAATTCCATCGTTAAGATAGGTGCTCCCATAATAACTAAGAAAAGCAGATAGAATAGAACAAAGACACCGCCGCCATACAATCCGGTGATGTACGGGAACTTCCATACGTTACCGATTCCGATGGCACAACCGGCACTTACCAGCAAAAATCCAAGCCGTGACTTAAAACTTTCTCTGTTATCCATATAATCTCTCCTCAATCTCTTTCATTTTTGAAAGAAGTTACAATTGAAATGATAACCTAATTTTTATCTTTTGAAAACAATTGTTTTGAATTTTATTAAGTGTTACTTAACATTTTCAAAAAATACGATAAACTTATTCCTACATTTTTTAAACAAACAATGATACACTACTCATTGTGTAAAGGAAAAAATATGACAGAATATCAAAACAACAATACATTTTCATTTGAAATCAAAGAAAGAATACCCGGTCAATTGGGAAGAGCCGGTATTATTCATACACCGCATGGTGATATCAATACCCCGGCATTTATCACCGTCGGAACAAGGGGCTTTGTACCCTTTGTATCGCCCGATCACTTACATTCCATAAAGTCGCAGGTGATGTTGTCAAACGGTTACCATTTAAGAAATACATCCTATGAAATCGCCGAACACGGCGGTCTTGCCAAGTGGTCCGGCTGGAACGGTCCTACAGTTACCGATTCTGGTGGATTCCAGGTAATGTCCTTAGGATCGGGGCACGGTAAAGTTGTCAGCATGGACCGTGTGGATGAAGTGGTCAATGCCGAAAAGAAAGACCGCTTGGCCAAAGTATTAGAAAACGGTGTAGAATTTATCGACCCTGTAACCGGAGAACTCGATTTTATCGGTCCGGAAGAATCCATGCAGATTCAATGCCGAATCGGAGCCGATATCCATATGGCTTTTGATGAACTCACTTCTCTTGCCGATACCTATGAATACAATATCGAAGCTTTGGAAAGAACCGAAAGATGGGCTGTTCGCTCGCTGGATGAGCACAATAAACACGCTGATGATCTGGGATATCATCAATCTCTATACGGCGTCTTACAGGGAGGGCGTTGGGAAGATCTTAGGCGGGCTACCTCCAAAAAATTTGCGAATATGGATTTTGACGGGTATGGACTTGGCGGAGCTTTCTTAAAAGAAAACTTAGGTGATATCTTACGCTGGTGCTGCGAAGAGCTTCCCGAAAATAAGCCTAGACACTTACTTGGTTTATCACGCCCGGATGATATCTTAATCGGAACAGCGATGGGTGCCGATACCTTTGATTGCGTGGCACCGAGCCGTGAGGCAAGACACGGAAGAATTTATACAAGAAACGGTAATTTTGATGTCAAGAAAATGGCCGGAAGCGATGAATTATTGGAAGAAGGATGCGACTGCCCTACCTGCCGGGCAGGATGGACACGCTCACAGCTTAGAGCTTTATTAAAATCCGAAGATAAAGAAGAAAGATATTTATATTTTGATCTGGCATCCATGCATAACTTACGCTTTATTATCCGCTTAACCGAAGAAGCCAGAGAATCCATCTTAAATGGATATTTTGATGAATATAAATACGACTTTTTAAAGAAGTATTATCACAAATAAGCCCCTATGGGCTTTTTTAAATGAAAAAGGAGCATGTGCGAGGCTGCTGAAAAACCCCTTGCCTAATCTCTATTTAATAAACTCATCGAAAACTAGTAGATGAGTTTTCATATTTTAGTTGAAACTAGCAGCTAGTTGTGATATAATAATACTGTCAAGCGAGGTGTTTCATCATGAAATCAAAAACCGATAAATCTACTTATGATATGA
>JAGAWH010000202.1 GCA_017941505.1 Faecalicoccus sp.
GACCGCAGTCCTCTTTTGTTCGTTTTAGTCTAAATCTTCACCGTTGGAAGCGATACATTTCTTATACCAGAAGAAAGAATCCTTGCGAGATCTCTTGAAGGTACCACGGCCAAGATCATCAGCATCTACGTAAATCATACCGTAACGTTTTGCCATTTCACCTTCACCGTTGGATACGATATCGATGCAGCCCCAATACAGATAGCCCATTACAGGAATGCCATCAATTTCGATTGCGTCCTTTAAGGATTTGATGTTAGAGCGCATGTAGTCGATACGATAATCATCGTGTACGGTTCCATCTTCGAATTTATCTTTCCATCCAATACCGGATTCAACACACCATAATGGTTTGTGATAACGGTTCCAATATGTATTCAACATAACACGCTGGCATTGCGGATCTGTTTCCCAGCCCCATGCATTGGCCTGAAGATACGGGTTCTTAACGGCAACGGCATCACCGTTTCCATGTCCTTTTTCAAGACCTTCATCATGAAGTGTGATGGTATGTGAGCCATATAAGGAATAGCTTAAGAAATCATTTGTGTATTTTTCAAGAATTTCGAAGTCGCCATCTTTAGCCGGAATTGTGATACCTTCACGTTCGTATTCTTTTAGTTTGTAGTTAGGGTACTTACCTAACATCTGTACATCACAATAGAACAGGGAATTGTTCATATCCTGAATCGCAGCTAATTGATCATAAGGGTCGCAGGTATAAGCATATACCGGCTGGGCAGCGTGCATCATACCGACTTTGATATTCGGATAATTTTCATGTGCTGCCTTTACAGTTAATGCGTTGGCAAGGAACTGATGGAATGCGCAATTCGCAATATTTTGCGGATCGGCATGAATCATAGCACCTTCTACAAACGGTGCAAATTCCATACAGTTAATTTCATTGAATGTTAAATAGTATTTTACTTTGCCATCATATCTCTTGAAACATGTTGTAGCATATTTTACAAACATATCAACGAGTTCTCTGGAATCCCAGCCGTTGAATCTCTGTGCTAAAGATAACGGTGTTTCATAGTGTAACAGAGTTACTAATGGTTCGATACCGTATTTTTTACATTCGTCAAATACATTGTCATAGAACTGTAATCCGGCTTCATTCGGTTCGGCATCATCGCCATTTGGGAAGATACGCGGCCATTTGATGGATAAACGGAAGCATTTGAAACCCATTTCCGCAAATAATTTAATGTCTTCCTTGTAGTAATGATAGAAATCGGAAGCGATATGAGAAGGGTAATAATACTTCGGGTCTTTGGATAATACCGGAATAGCTCCATCCGGCAAATGTTTTAAATCGCTGTGGAAGCATAATGGAGAAGATCCAACTTCACCATTTGGTTTTTCCCATGTAACCTGACGCGGTACACCAAAAGCACCGTTTGTCATAACATCGCCTGTACAAAGACCGGCACCATCTTCAAATACGCCACCTTCATATTGGTTAGCTGCAGTAGCGCCTCCCCACAAAAAATCTTTTGGGAATGCCATAATAAAAAATCCTCCTTTGTATGATTATCTACATTCATTATAATCAAAATTCTTTATAAAAACCTTGAAAATTCACGTTTTTTTAAAACTTTAAACCATCACATTTTAATGCCTTGTGAAATCTGATACACTTATCTTAACAAATACATTTTTTCGGGAGGAAACTATGAACAAACAAAAGGTTTATCCGTGGCTTATGCTGGCTGCGTGCTGTTCTCTTTCGGCTGCAACAATGGGTATCATTTCCAGTGCCATGCCGGTCTTTTATGCTCCCACGGCACAGGGTTTAAATACCGGTGTGGGAACGATTTCCTTGTATGCGACTCTATTGTCATTAACAACCGGATTATTTGGCCCGATTCTTGTCACTCTGTTAAAAAAATTCAATATTAAGGCGATTGTTACGGCAGGAGGATTGATCTGTGGCCTGGCAATTTTTTCCATGTCATTTTTCAGTGCCCCGTTCATGTTCTATGTAGCCGGTATCATTGCCGGTATCGGATATGCGTGCTGTGCATCGATCACCATTAATACGGTACTTGTCAACTGGTTCCATAATAAATTATCTACGGTGACAGGTATTGCCTTTGCGTTTTCCGGAGCAGCCGGTGCTATTATGAGTCCGATTTTTGCCTCCATTATCTCTTCAGCCGGATGGAGGGCAGCTTATATGGTTACAGGAATTCTGATCATTATTCTAACGGTTCCGGTAGGTTTATTTATCATCGCAAAACGTCCGGAAGACCTCCGTTTAAAACCATTTGGATATCGTGAATTTGATGAGGATTTGATTGCGTTATCTAAATTCCGCAATGCCGGTATGAAACATGGAACATTACTTATGATTCTATTCTCCATCTGCGGTGCGATTGTCGTAAACTTCGGCAGCCATGTCTCTGCTTATATGACTTCATTAAAATTTGATGCATCCGTTGCGGCATCGGTATTATCAGTTTCTATGATCAGTAATGTCGTTACCAAATTATTACTCGGTGCGATTGCCGAAAAATTGGGAACTTTTAAAGCTATTCAGTTATATGCCGTATTCCCAATTATCGGTTTATTCGCATTCCTCTTGATTCCGACAGGATCGGAGATCTTACGTTATATTGCTCCGGCGTGCTTTGGTGTGACTTTTGCGATTACGTCGGTTGGCATGTCTCTTGTCGCAAGAGAATTTGTTTCGGATGACAAATATGATTCCATCTATGCCAATTCTACCTTAGTTGTATTTGTGGTGGGAGCCATCATGATTTCTGTTTATGGTACTTTCTTTGATATATTCGGATCCTATACTGTGTCCATTATCTTTGGACTGGTATTTGCGATATTGTTGTTCTTGATTATTTTATATGTTAACCTGCGATATAAAAGCTTAAAGATTGAAGAAATCAGCGATTGATATTTTACAAGATTTTAAAATATTCTGAAATTTGATAGAATATAAATATCAAAATACTATTTTTCGGGAGGACATTATGAATAAACAAAAAGTGTATCCGTGGCTGATGTTAGGAGCATGTTGCGCGCTGGCTGCAGCCACAATGGGTATTATCACCAATGCTGCTTCGGTATTTTATGCAC
>JAGAWH010000203.1 GCA_017941505.1 Faecalicoccus sp.
AGATATGGGGACATGATATGGACATATTTTTTGGCCTGATAAAGAATATCCATATAAACGGTTTCCGCAACTTTATGTTGATCAAATGGATTATCACCAAACGGAATCACAAAGCCTTTGGAGTCAAAGGTATCATATTTGCCGATGTATTTTTCTACTTCCGGTTTTTCTTCCAATAAGTTCCACATTTCTAAAAACATGACCGTAAACGAGTCTACAGCAGGACCTGCAATGCGGATCGCGGTATCTTTCCAGTGTCCATATTTTACAATCGCATTGATATATTCATCAGCTAAGTTGACGCCTCCGTTATAGGCTACTTTTCCATCTATAACCAAAATCTTACGATGGTCACGGTAGTTATAATGGGTAGAGACAACAGGAATTAACGGAGAGAATATTTTACATTGAATACCGATTTCTTTCAGCTTTTCCGGATAATTTCGCGGTAAGGTATTAAATTCATTGGTTCCATCATATAAAACGCGTATTTCTACACCTTCTGCTGCCTTCTGCTTCATAATTTCAAGCATCTTACCCCACATCAATCCTTCATCAATGATGAAGTATTCCATAAAGATAAACTCTTTGGCAGTCTTTAAATCTTCTAAAAGAGCTTCCCACTTGTATTCTCCTAATGAATAATACTTTACATCATTATGCATCCAGACAGGATACGTTCCGGTTGATTGGATATATGCCGCAGTACCTGCTGCCTGTGTATCTTCTTTAGCTAATGCGGCTAATTCAGCATCATGGTTACCCAATGAATTTTTTGTCATATGCTGCTGGTCTTCAGTCGCCTTACGAAGGGCGCGAGATCCAATGCTTAATCTGGAATAAAGATATAGGCAGGCTCCTACTACCGGCAAAGCCGTAATGACAAGTAACCAGGTTATCTTTGCGGAAGAGTCCATATTGGAGTTAACAAGGTATATCACCACCAGCAGATCAAAAATAAATACACCGGCGGCAATACCTGTTAACCATTTGGCAAAATAAGAAATAGCCACTAAGAAAAGTGAAACAAATACGATAAGCAGAATCAGGATGATTCCTGTCCAGCTAAACAATACCCTTCCAAAATTCATCTTGTGTTTTAATAAACGAACTCCATCTGTATTATTGTCCATAATTAAAGCTCCTTTTCTTTAAATCTGTTTAAATTTTTGTTCGTTTAAAGTATAAAGCATTTGCGTTTTTTGTACTACATCTAATTTTACGCTCACTTTAATTAAAAAATCGGCATGAAATGATGCATGCCGAATCTACTATTTATAGATGGTTAATCCTGTGTCAATAAATCGGAAATTAACTTCCATATACAGTATTGAAATCTGCTCCGCCATTGAGCCTATCAAGCAATTCCAATAAACCTTGCTGCCCTTGTGATATCATCCATACATCAAGTTCATGCTTAGCGTTCAGGTAACGAAAACGCCTGTCTTCGGCTTCCCCTGCATAAAACTCTGACGGTGTGTCCATATCCTCAAGGGCAACCGCATTTTTCCCGTTGTCGGTCTGAGTAATCCATTGCGCTTCGCTGTATTTCTCTCGATAGTCATTCTGCAGAGCAATCCCTTCATCGAACCAAGTCGGAATTCTTTTTTGTGCTTCGGCGGAAAGGCGCGTGTGCAGTTCCGCATGAGTGATCTCGTGTGCCAGAATGTCGAGTTCGAGATACTCGTCCGAAATACAGATATAGTACGTTTCGGAGGGAAAATAAAGGATGACAGTGCCGTGATCTTCGCCAAGCTTCCGCGTCAGCTTCTCATCATCACAGATGATGAAGATCGTCTCATCCTGAAAGCGCACGTCCCCGAAAAAAGTCCTGACACGAGCCTTAGCCTGTTCGATCATCTCAAGAAGCTCTTGCTGGTCCCCTGCATAATCTCTGTTGATATAAACGTGAGAAGCGATTTCCGTAAATGCAGATCGGTACGGAACGGTCGTCAGATAGCCGAACCGGGTAAACTGAAACGCAGCCACAACAACCGCTGCGAGTATAAGTAATATGGTGATAAACAGAAAGACTCTCTTTTTCTTTGCCCTCATTTCTTCATACCCCGTTAAACCGAATCTACATCAGCAAGGTATTGATTACAGTCATATCGTCATTCTGCTTTTGGATTTCCTTTAATTCCTCTTCCGTGAATTGCTTTTTCAGTTTTCCCCCGCACACAGGACATTTCTTTTCCGACAGATCACATTTTTCCCCGCAATCTTTGCAGATCTTATACATAAACATTTACCTCCCGGGGATTTGTCCGCCTATCAATGAAACCAGAAACCAGATTCCAAAGGCAACTGCCGCAGCAGCGGCCAATGCAATCAGTAACAGGAATGGCTTCGGCAAGCTGCTTTCTCTGTCTCCACGCTTGAATTTATACAGCAAACCTGAAGCATGGAAGAAAACCATCACCACCGATACATATACAAACACCTGGCAGTATAGAAAAACCATTTCAGTCAGTTGGCTGTAGGAACGGATACCAAAGAGCTCAAGCAGCATTACCACAGCCAATGCACAAACACCCAGCAGGCTCTCTGTCCTGACATTTTTCAGGATAGTCGTCTTTTCCGTTTCTGCATAATCGGACATCTTACTAACGACTTCTTTAACTTCTGCATTCATATTCTCGCTTTTCCTTTCTCCATCAATCAATTCCGGAATGCTGACGCCATAAAGTTCGGCAATCTCCACCAGCAGACTGATGTCAGGCATATTCGTTCCTGTCTCCCAACGGGACACCGTTCGGTTGGAAACGCCCAACTGTTCCGCTGCCTGTTCCTGTGTTAAATTCTTTTCCTTCCTGAGTACTTTCAGGAACGCGCCGATTTTCATCTGATCCACCGGGATTCCCTCCTTTCGCAGTCAGTTTAACGCCGGTCTTATCATTTGGACACGACACAAAGCGAGAAAATGCCGCATCCCATCGATTAGACATCATTGTCTGGTTCAACAAACTCCGATTTGTTAAAATGTCTTCCAACATTTCTCTTTGAGAAATGCAGTAATAATTCTCTCATCTTCTCCTTCATAGTAGGATACAAGAAGCTTCTTAAATTCACCGACGTAAGCCTCAGGGATTACTAAAAATCCCTGCCCATGAGCAATCAGGAAATGATTTGCGAAAATCACTGCCGCACGTTTGTTACCATCAATAAAAACCTGTGTTTTCATCGTATAAAGGCATAACCAAATCGCTTTGTCGATATCTTCTATATCTGACTCAATGATGTCCTTTATTCTTTCCCTGACCTCAAATTCTATCGGAAGAGGAGGAATATAAGATGCTCCTATTGTTACAGGAACGCCTCGAATTCTTCCTCCATCTGCGAAAAATCCATCATTAATCAGCCTCGCAATATGGCAAAGAACATAGTAATCGCTCTTTGCCCGGATTACGTCCTGATCCAGAATAAATTCCCAAGCATGTTTAAGATTCAAAATCTTCTGAACATCGGAAGCTGTCATGCCATTAACCTTCCCGTTTTCTATAATCTCCTCTGTTTGCGGGAATGATGTCGCTACCCCTTCCAGTACAGCTTGGTCATAGATGTTAGCTTTCATATTAGCTCTGGCAAAGTCCAAATTTTGAATTACCCGTGGGGAAAGTTCACCTTCCTGATATCCCAGTGAAGCTAAGGATTTGTCCAGTTTTCGAAGTTGCTTTCTCAGCTCTCTTGCTTCCCGGGTGTTCCGCAGGAGCAATTGATAGAGTTCGTCCGAATACGCCCCAACGTAAGTGGATGTTACTCTGCTGCCTATCCGTTTTCTTGTATAAAGGTATTTCTTGTCATTGATATCTTTAACTTCCGGAGTCCCTTCATAAGGAATCAAAGAAAGCCTTGCATTCAAATCAGCTCTTTCTCGAAGAATAGATTGTATTTCATCAAAATCAGACATGACGAAGCCTCCTTTAGGGAACATTTATGAGTTAATTGTAATTAAATGTTCCGTAAATATCAATATTTTTAGGGAACATTTTGCCTTTCTTCAAGCCAGAATGTTCCCTAATTCCAATATATCACCACAATATAAAAATCGGCATGAAATGAATCATGCCATATATATTACTTATAGATGGTTGTTTCTATTTCCTTAACCACTTTTTCCGATGATTTTGTGAGCTTTCCATCTTTTGTGAGTATCGGTGTATCCAATACTGCTTTTACAGAACATGCCGTACTTGCAGCTACCGCAATTGCCTTTTTTGATTCCGGTTTGTATACACGATAATCTGTCCCTTCATTATTTATGATATCCTGCATATTCCAAATCTGTGGAACAAAGTAACTGTCTAGTCCAGCCAAAAGATTGTAGAGCATATATGTTCTTCTTCGTATCGCAGAACATTGCAGGCTTGCCGTATTTAATGATTCTACAATCTTATCTGCCTCCGCTTTATTCTTCAAAGCTGTTTCCAATTTTTGGTTTGCCTTGGCATCTCCAATCGCACCCATAACCAAGAGTGCAGGGCCTGCAACAACGCTTCCCAGAACCATCATTCCTCCGGCCATGCCCATTCCGCCGCTGGCAAGAGAGCCGCCTCCAAACCAAGCTAATGTCGCATTTTTTGCCGCAATGCCGCTTAATGTAGATATGGCAGTCCCCGTAGAAGCTGTTCCTAGAGCCATTGCTCCGTTATATGCCGCAAAAGCTGTCAAAGCACCGCCAGCCAATCCAGCACCGGCTCCTTCTGTAAGACTTAAGGCAAAACTTTCCAAATCTTTTAATTCTTTAAAGTTCTGTTTATCAATCTTTAGCTTTTTGATTTCTTCTAACCCCGTGGATTCTGTAAAATCCACATTTTTTATCTGTTCAAAAGCCTCTAAGAAATCCTTTACACTATGACGCAATACGTATAGTTTTTCTTCTCCTAAATGTTTTAAAGATTGACTGACCTGTTTTCTCTGCTCTTCCAAAACAGCTTTCGCCTCGGCAACAGATTTATTCGCAATATCGTTAAGATCGCTCGCTTTTTTACTGTTCACAACTGCCTTGGCTGTTTTCCCGGCTCCAAATGCTCCGGTAGTTGCAGCCGTTGCGATTAATAATGTTGAAACAATTGGCATACTTAAAACTCCCCTTCATTAATCAGCGCATATGTACTTTCCATAATTACTTTTTTTCTATGCTTCAGCTCTTTTAAATTCTCATCTGCCTTAGAATATGTCTTTTTTGACTTTTTTAATATGCGTTCTTCATTTTCTATCAATTGTACTGTACGTATAGAATTCTCCATATCTTTGATAATCGAACTATCAATTTTCGATCTCCGTGCAACGGTACGAACAATTTTTCTTTCTGTTTTAGAGAATTTTCCTTCTGCATACGCAATCACGATCAAATTCCACAACAACAATCTCGGAAGGATAGAACCCTCATCAGTCTTTTTGGATTCTTTTATAATATCTGAAACAGTCTCTGCAAGTGCATCCAGGTAGTCATCATCCTTCTTTGCGGACTTCACAATTTTCTTGCATTCGGCAATTAATTCTTTTTTATAATCTTTAAATTTCGGGTCAATTTGTTTCCCGATACTACTAAATTCTTCGAGCTCTGATTCATCAATCTTTCCGTCAGCAGCCATCACACAATAAACAATTTTCATCGCATCATAAGGTTTTATTAAATTGTTAGGTTCCACCTTTGTAAAAGCGTCCTGTGTTTTTTTAACAATTGTATTGCCTGTCTGCGCAATTGCGCCTGCTGCATCAGACCCCATTTTTCCGACTCCTTTTACCACGGAATCGGTTGTTTTAGAAACCTGTTTTACTACATTATCAAATAATCCCATCATTTCCTCCTATAGCTTAAATGCCAAATCTGAATCCATTAAATCATCAAATTCTTCCTGTGTTGTAAATTGAACATCATATCCTAACAGCTTTTGAATCTCAACATTTCCCTTGATATAGCCATTTACATCATTTTCTAAAATTGCCTTATCCATGGCCTTTATGCCGGATTCAATCACATCATAATGCTCATTAAAATAAGCAGTGATATCTTTGTTCATCTGCTTTCGGTAACTCACAATCGCATCAATCATTTTATTGCACTCTTTTTCTACACGAATTCGTTCGTCACGAGCCAATTTGTAATCTTTTAAAGCTCCCTGATAAATTTTATAAGCTTCCATCAGTGCTCTATAGGCAACAATGCCATAAGAAATCCTCATCAAATCAACTGGGTTCATATCAATCGGAATACTCTTTAAGGCTGTATTATTAGAAAGCTCCTTGGTTACTTTTCCAATCTCAAGATGATCCATTCCCCCTGCTTTTAAAAGCGATGGCGTCATATCCCGATAACAAATTTTAATCAGCTGAACCGCTAATTTCTCTTTATTTATTTTTCCCTGATAATAGTCAACAACTAACGGCGCAATGGATGCTCCTGTCTTTACCAAAGTCCGGGAGAAATTAACATCTTTCAGTTTTTTGACATATTCATTGTCAGACTGCTCCATCTTTTGATCCGCATATTGAACAAATCCCTCAGTTAGAAATTCTTTGCCCATGGTTTTGATAAATTCGTCATATTCGATTCCCAGTTCCTTAATAGCTGTCTTTTTATCCTTAGATGTAATAATTGCCTTTGACATGGCCAATACATCCTCAATATTTTTTTCCGGAAGTTTATTTTTCGCCTTCTTATACGCTTTATTAGCTGCCTTATTTATGATTGTTTTATTGTCCATAAACGGAGTCACCTCCAATTACTATTGATTATACTACAGGGTTGTCATAATGACCGAAGAACACTGTAACAATACAAATATTTAACAATTAAAAAATCGGCATGAAATGAATCATGCCGAAATATAGTCTTATTCTTCTTCAAACAGGCAGGCACCGTTAGTTTCGATAACCTTTTTGTACCAATAGAAGGATTTTTTGCGGTAACGGTTAAACGTTCCGTTTCCATAATCATCACAATCTACATAGATAAAGCCATAACGCTTTGACATCTGTTTTGTAGACTCAGAGATTAAGTCAATGCATCCCCATGTTGTATAACCGAGAAGCTCTACACCATCTTCTACAATCGCATTATACATTTCACGGAAGTGAGCATCATAGTATTCGATGTGACCATCATCTTCTACTGTGTATGAGCCCTTACCATCCGGTACTAACTCTTCTTTTTCACCCAAACCGTTTTCTACGATAAATAGCGGCTTACGATATCTATCATACAGATCAACTAAAGATACACGTAATCCAATCGGATCGGATTGCCATCCCCATTCACTGGCTTTAAGGTATGGATTCTTAATGGCAGTAACTGTATTTCCTGCTGTTACATCCAAACCTTCGGTGTTTTTGGCTACACAGCTGGAGCTGTAATAAGAGAAGGAGATAAAGTCTACCGGATATTCCTTCATGACTTTTAAGTCTTCCTCTTCCATCACGATATTTAAACCATGGTTTTTAAATCTAGCCAATAAGTAAGCCGGATATTCACCAAATACCTGTGTATCGCTATAACAATAGGTACTGCGCATTCTCTGTTGTGCTTCCAGTACATCTTCCGGACGGCATGTATATGGATAATATGTTAATTTTGTTAACATGCAGCCTACTTTTGCCTCAGGATCTTTTTCATGAATATATTTTGTAGCTAATGCACTGGCAACAAATTGATAATGCATAGACTGGAAGATAATCTCTTCCCAATTCTGCCCTTCAAAACGATCCTTAATTAATCCACCGGTTGTATATGGATGACGAATCATAGAATCTACTTCGTTGAATGTCAGCCAATATTTAACACGGTCATGGTAACGGTCAACAATTGTCTTTGTGAAATTCATAAAGAAATCAATGGTTTTACGGTTATACCAACAATTGTATTTCAAACATAATTCTAGAGGTGGTTCATAATGTGAAATCGTAACTAACGGTTCAATATTGTATTTCTTTAATTCATTAAATACATTGTCATAGAACTGCAATCCTTCTTCATTTGGAGTATCTTCATCCCCTTTTGGGAAAATACGGCTCCATGCGATAGACATACGGAATACTTTAAATCCCATTTCACCAAGTAATGCGATATCCTCTTTATAGTGATGATAGAAGTCGGAACCATGACGTTTTGGATAGTGAACCAAGTCTTCCGGATGTGCCATTGCCTCTTCGATATCAGCCATCAGCACCTGGTTTTGACGTTCATAATCCTGCACGTCAACATCTAAGTGTGATCTTGCGGCATCGGATACAGACCATCCTTTTCCGCCTTCATTCCATCCACCTTCAAACTGGTTAGCCGCAGTAGCACCACCCCATAAGAAGCCTTCCGGGAATGCCTTTTTCTTAGGTGCATTCTTCTTCAATTTTTCAGCTACTTCTTCCAACTTTTCTGCTGCTTCTTCCATGAGATGCTGCTTCATGTTTTTAACAAGTTTATCACCGGCTGCTGCAATAGCGGCACCTGTAAATGTACTGTTTTGTTTCATAATATTGTCTCCTTGTATCCTTTGATAACATTATAAGAAAATTTAGACATGAATTCGAGAAGTTTTCATTGTAGATAGAACAAAAAAAATACAGCACCTTATAAGTGCTGTATAGATTTATTTTTTAACCCATTTTACTCCGGCATTCCATGCCTGTGCTACTTTTTCACCCGTTGCGTAGTATCCGTTGCGGAATTGATCAAACATTAATGCATGAAGCTTGGATACATCCACTTTACCTTTTTCATCCAATACTTCTTCATTTGCCTTTACATTGACAATGGTTCCGACAATTCCGAATACATGTTCTGTATCCACGATTTCTGCCAATTCACATTCCATAACCACCGGGAATTCTTCAATGATCGGGGCATTGACCTTATCGGATTTTACGGCATGATAACCTGTTCTTTCAAACTTATCATCAACCTTATTTCCTGAGGCAATTCCAAAATAATCTGCCACATCAACATGGGCTTCATCCGCTAAGGCAACCGTAAATGCCTTAGATACTTTCATATTTGCCAAAGTTTTGCGATCTTCACCTAAAAATAAAATAATTTTATCATTGTCACAAATCTGTCCCCAGGCAGCATTCATTACATTTACTTTTCCGTTTTCATCATATGCTGCAATCATTAAAACAGGCATTGGGTAGACTGCCGGAATTACACCTAAATCTTTTTTCATTTTACGATTCTCCTTTTCTTAAAGTTGTCTTAACTATTATATCATTATTTCCATCAAAACATTAAAAAAGAGGCTTACTGCCTCTGTCCATTTCCAATATACTGGCCCATTTCAATGCGGACCTCTTTATCTCCTTTTGTCTTTTCCTTCAGTTCCGGAAGAAGCTCGATTCGTCCTGCTTCAAATAGTAAGACAATTGTGGAACCCGATAATTCAAAACGCCCTTTTTCCATACCTCTTTTCATATGTATGTTTTCGTGATAGTTATTGATTCCGCCGACAATCAGTGCACCGATTTCTGTTTGAAGGACCGGTCCGAAGTTCTCGGTTTCCATTAAACACCAGCTTCTTCGATTTAATGTATATACCGGATAAGTTGCACAGGCGATGGGCTGCACGCTATGTAATTCCCCTTCGATATAGTGATTCTTTCCCTGATATCCATCATCGATATAAATGTAGTAATGATAATCCGATGGGCAAAGCCGGAATACCAAACAAGTGCCTCCATCATACTTTTTGGCAAGATTTTCATCCTCTAAAAAATCTTTGATCTGATAATGAGATCCTTTGATGGAAAAAACACTGTCCTTTGAGATTGGATAAACACTTAATAAAGAATCACAGGGACTGATCAAGTGATTTGGTGTAGTATCAACAGGACCGAGTTCTCTTCTTCTTTCAAAGAATTCTTCAAAAGAATGAAATTTCTTTTGGGAATCGGTATATGGAATCTCATTATTCTTTCGATATAAATATAAGTATGGCTTCGATAAGCCGGATTTTAAAATCTTTACCAGAACACGGTCAAAATGCGTCTTCTGGATGGCTTTTAAAATCATGCGTCCCGAACGGGTCTCATAAAAATAATTCTCCATATTCGATCCTTATCTACAAGAATAGAAGCGCACATACACCGATCAGGCCAATAATCAACATGATGATCATCGTTGAGAATTTCGGTTTCTGAATCTTAAACGGTGTAATAAAAGCAATCGCCATAATCACAAGGGTACATGCTCCTACAATACCTGCATCTAAATTCAAACGTCCGCAGATTCCCATTACGATAGGAATAATGGCAGCTGAAAGCGTTACAGGAAGGCCGCGATAAACCTTACGGCTTTTCGCATCTTTTTCCTGTCTTTCTTCTTCATCCACATTAAACCATGCCAGACGGATTAAAGCACACAATACATATAAACCGGAAGGCACAAATCGCAATACCCCTTTATATGCTTCATATGCGATAAATGCCGGTAAAACTCCAAAGCAGATTAAATCGCTTAAAGAGTCGATTTGAATCCCAAATCGCTTTTCGCTTTTGGTACGCTGTCTTGTGGATGCGACCTTCCCATCAAACATGTCGCATACACCGGCAACCATCAAACAGATCAAAGCAGCCATCCTGTTGGATGCCATAACCTGTGTGATACCGTAAAGTCCGGTAAGCATACCAATATATGTAAGAATTACTGTGTAATTGTAAAACCCAAGCATAATCATTCTCCTTCACAGTAGTTACTAAATCTATTATCCCATGAGACTTATTTCTTAGACAAGACCGGTTTTTGAAACTGCATAAGTCACATTAGTATTTTAACATTTTAACGTGCGGTATTCCATCCATGATGAACTGTTCCGATACAACTTTAAATCCGCATTTTTCGTAGAATCCAATCGCATATACCTGTGCTTCTAAATATATTTTATCTGCCTGCAGCTCTTTTTGCGCAACGTGGATTCCTTCTTCCAAAATACGTTTTCCGTATCCTTTACCTCTTTTGGTAGTAATTACCCTGCCAATGGAGACATATTCACTTTCAACACCGCGATCAAGTATTCTTAGATAAGCCGCAATATCTCCATCTTCTTCTATCCAAATATGAATGGCATCCTGATCCAGATTATCTATTTCCGGATAGGGGCAGTTCTGTTCTACCACAAAAACATCTACTCTAAGTTTTAAGATCTTATATAATACATCAACATTTAATTCATTAAATCGTTTAATATTTAACTTCATATCATTTCCCTATGCCATTACATACTTAAACCCGGACAATGTCCGGGCTGTCTATTTGTCTTTTTTTCTTCCAGTAATCAAAACCAATAACAGGATTATTACCGCAAAAATTCCAAGTATAAACGGAATATAGGAAACAAAGTGCATAAATGTATACATGATCATCACCACCTGTTCTCTATTCTAACCGATAACTATCCTATTTTACAAATAATAATTAGCTGACGACCACAACCGGCTTTTTAACATATAGGTATTCTTCATCCCATAGTAACTCCCCGGTATTGTTACATAAGGTCTTTACGATAATAAGATTTTCAATAAAGACATTCATGCCGCTCTCTTTATTCTTTCGGAAATTCTCCATTCCTTTCTGAATCTGCTTCTCATCATAATCCGAGATGGAATCCCCGAGCTCAATTAATTTTTCATCGACCGGGCCCTTATTGATGACCGGTATCCTGGCAATGCCCTTGCCTAAAATATGACTTACGCCGGCACCTGCCTTTAATACCTGTGACTCTACGGCAGAGCGCTGATAAGATTCTAACTGCTTATAACACTCCGAATACACATCTCTGTAGCGATATGCATAGTTTCTGAGCAATCGAATTGTATCGTCCAAATACTGGCCGTCAAAAGACTGACTTAACATGACCTCCAGAAATGTCGCATACGCAAAGAGATACAATTCCATCCGATATCCTTCGAACTGTTTCTGGAGTGTGTCAAAAGTCTGCTCTACATTCTTATTTAACCGAAATAATCCTTTTCTTTCTAAACGGTCTTCGGCTTCTTTCTGGTAGAAATCACTGTTTCTCTGGGCTTCTTCTTTGATGCATTGAACACGGACCAGATTGGCTTCTAAATAATCGGCATCGTCCAGATAATACTTGTAATGGTCCATAATATCTGTTAAAACCGCAAGACTTGACTGGGCCTGTGCTTCATTATCAATCGATGTGAATTTCCGGCTGGAAACATTCAAATTCTGAATCTTATTATTGATCGCAAGAACAGCTGCATCCCTGAGTAATTTTCTAATATCCAACCCACTTTTCTTTTTATCTTCAACAGGAATATGACAAATTCCCTTTTCGGCTGCCAGCTGATGATATTGTTCCTTTAAAATAGATGCCTCCGGATTCATTGTGATTAAATCATCAACAGAAAACTTATAGTATATACTCTCATCCATTGAATCTTTTTCGTTTATAGTATCTTCCATATAAAATCCTTCTTTTCATTGTTATTTTACCAAAAACCGCAAAAGGATAGAATAGGCGGCAAATGGGATTGGTCTGTTATATATGTTATAATGATTCAAAAGGAAATACTTATGAACGACAAGAAACGCGCATTACAGGAATTGTTGAACCTTATCAATAATGCTCCCTCACAATCCAGCGATACCATTATCGCCAATGCCTTATATACCCATCGAGAACAATTGGATGAGCTATCTCTTGAAGCCTTAGCGGACAAATATTTTGTATCGCAGGCATCCATAAGCCGATTTATTAAGAAATTAGGTTATAAAAGCTATTCGAGTTTTCGAAACGATATAACCCGCTCAATGGCTGAATTGGAGTATGTACACCGCCCTGTAAAGGAAAGAAAAGATCCCGAACAAATATGCAGTCAGGTTACCGAACAGATTATCAATGCCGTCGCAAAAGTAAAAGAAACGGATGTGAATCAAATGATTCATGCGGTTAACCTGCTCCATGAATATAGAAATATTTATTTTTTCGGATCTAAATTATCGGTTGCGATTGTGACCTTACTCAATCATATGTTGATTGCTCAGGGTAAAAATGCCTACAATATCCTATCCGGCTCCTATCAAAATGAACTGTTAGAAAAGTTAACTGAAAATGACTTGTTGATATGTATATCAATTGAACAGCGATGGTATCAAACCCAGATGGATACAGAAAAGCTGAAAAATTGTAAAGCATATAAAATGTTATGGACATGTGACCGGCTTCATAGAGATGTGAATATTTTTGATGAAGCGATCCTTTTCGCAAAGGATGTTGGATCGGAAATCGGATATAACAGCTTGATGAGCTTTGTGATGATGATCTATCGTCTTTACTTAAATGGATGATTCATTCATAAATTGAATGAGTCATCCTTTTTTATCTCCGCTATTTTCTCCTTTTCCTTCTACAATAAAGACAAGAAGGAGAGAAGTCACATGAAAAAAGTATTTTCCGTAGTATTAAGCGCCTCCATGTTGATCGGCATGGTTGGCTGCTCGTCCGGTGAAACTTCGGACAAAGTAGATCTAACAGTTTCTGAAGCTGCAGCAAACACCTATGTTTATGATGCAGCAGCTGATGGTTTTGAAAGCATTTATTCTAACGTATTAACCCCTCAGTATTATGTATTTGCCGGTATGAAAACCGAAGAAGAAGCAGAAGCTCTGATTCAGGATCTCGATATGATGGATAATATCCAGAAATGGGCATCTGCCATTCAGGTCATTACACCATTAGATGGAAAGGCATATACCGAAAAAGATAAGGATGCCTTTATCGGATCGATTGTAGCAGCTTCTAACGTTAAAGTAATCGGTATCGATGAAGGTGCTGACTTTGTGAATACATATTTAGCACCAAACAGCTACTTTATCGCAGGTATTATGACTTATAACGGAACGATGGGCGAAGGAACAGAGCTGGGTGCTCCGGTACCGGCTTACTTATCTAACGCTGATGATGCAGCCGTTGAATACTATGTAAAGGCAAATGAAGCTGAAGAATCGGAAGACGGTGTTTATGTGAATGCGGATAATGAGCTTCAAAAAGTTGTCGTAAAAGAAGATGAAGATTTAGCTTCTGCCTTTGATAACGCATGGGATACAGTATTCTCTAAAAACTACCGTCAGGATAATGAAGACACTGAGTTCTATATGTCTGCAGCTGCAGTCAACACAAAACCATACGGACTCATTGGAATTGCGGATATGGATGCATTAAATATGGAATACAATCCGCATATCAGTGAAGAAGTAGAAGGCTTAGATGGAAAATATACATGGTTTGAATATATTCCAAAGGATACCTTAGAAGCTGAAGATGGAACTGTACCATTGGTTATCAGCTTACACGGAAACGGCAACGATGCCCGCATTCAGGGTGATACATCCGGATGGGTAGAACTGGCTGCTAAGGAAGGCTTTATGGTAATGGCTCCGGAATGGCAGGAAGAAGTACTTGCCAATGACGGCGGAGATGAACCGGGACCAAATTTCTTTAACTGTGATGGTTTATTGGATGACAAATTAATTACCTGGTTAGAGGCCATGGAAAAGACATATCCTCAGATCGATACTTCAAGAATTTATGTAACAGGATTATCTGCAGGTGGTTCTAAGGCTGCCTTATACGGTGTAATGTATTCTGATGTATTTGCGGGTGCTGCTTCCGTATCGGCTCCGGGTATTGATAAAGATGCCTTAGCTGATTTAGTAAAGGATTACGATGGTCCACAGACACCATGGTTATATGTAGCCGGTGATCATGATTTCTTCGGAATTCTTCCGGTTGATGGATCTTCTACAAATTCATTCCAGGTCGATAAAGGTGTATATATCCAGCAGGTTGACCCAAATACTTCAATCTTCTCCTTTATCCAGTCTTATCAGAAGGTGAATGGATTTGAAGTTGCGGATAACTACGATATGAGCTTAAACCCTTTCTTCGGTGTAAAATTAGAAAACCAGCAAACCATCGATTTAGACGGCAAGGAAACCTTAGAAGGTGTTTTGACAAACGAAAACGGTGAAATGATTAAATTAGCTGCGATTAAAGATCAAGCCCATTGGAACTATAAACCGGAAGCTGAATATATCTGGAACTTCTGGAAAGGATATTCCAGAAATACCGAAACCGGTGCATTAGAAGTTAATAAATAAATTGAAAAGGTATTCGATGTAAGTCGAATACCTTTTTTTAATAATTGAGCCGTATTTTAATTGTCGTTTTTCAACAGGTATTTGTTGCTGACAACTTTCATGGAAAGATAATCACCAATGATTGGATTGAATATCGGTTCTGTCGGGCGAATCACGATACCTTCCTTTTTGCCACCATTTGGATAATCACCATCTGCCCTTGTCAGAAGAGCTTCTACGGTTGGATATTTAGATGGAAGATCCATGCCAATCTCTTCTATCGGAACTGTAATCATTTCAAGATCTTTACTTATCTCGAGCATACTGTTGAGTCCGACACGCTGTCCGTTAACACGGATTGTAAAGACATACCACTCCGGCTTTTTCAATCGCAAGCGGTTTTTCTGAATACCCGGTGCACAAAGTTCCCCCTGAATAGTTAAAGTTTTCAATTGATGATCTTCAACATATTTTTCCATTCTGTCTTGATAACATCTCTGCTTCACAAGTTCATAGAAGGAGCTTGTGCCATCATCCCTGTATTCATAATTATGCCCGGTGACATGGAAGCCTTCTTCATCAATGCCGATTGAATGAGATGAGCCATCCATTTTTGTGCTGATGTAATACTCTAATCCTTTAAACGCATCAATTAAGTCCGGCTCCTGCTGTACACGGGTCTCATCGGTATGAGGAATATCATACGGAAGGGTTCCGATTACCGTGCCGCCGGTTGTAGCCCTTTCTTCAATTTCCCATTTGCGGACCCCCAGAATCTCACTGACATCATCTCCTACAATAACATCTTTAATCCGAGGGAATTGATTGACCGGAAGTAATAACCCCTGGGATATCTGGCCGCGAAAGCGCATGGTTCGTAAGCGAAATCCTTCGCCCATGATGTCTGATTTCTTGTAGCTTGAATTTCGTAAAAATTCAAATTCCGGGCGGATTGGCAAAAAACTGTCGATTTCAAAGTAAATGCCGATATCCCCCGGTTTAAACTGTCCCTTGTTGACAACACATTGCCAGCCTAAAACATGAGCCAATTCAATTCGGTCCGCTCCTTCAATTGGTTCCAGTTTCCAAATCTTTTGAATACTTGCGAGTTTTCTCATTTTGTCTCCTTTCTTGACCTCAAATATGAGTCCTACACTATCTGATACGTTCATTTTGAAAAAAAGACGAAATTGTTTTATTTTTTCGATAAAAAAGGCCTTCCATAAGGAAGACCTCATAAACTAGCTTCTTTTTCTTCGTAAGATACCTAATGCTAGGGCAGCCATACCGGCAAGTGAGCTCCATACTCCTGTATTAAATCCTACGGCGGTATTGACACCTTTAGCCGGAATTTGCGGCGTATAAGTTACAACAGTATTGGAAATCACTTCGGCTTCATTGACAATATTGGTGAAATGATTTTGGACTTCGCCGGACGCAATACGCTTCATTTGAATCAAAGCTTCAGCCTGGAAGGCAGAATCCAATGAAATCTTTTCCAAGAAATCTTTCATAAAGGAAATACTTACAATACCGGCATCACTTTTCTGTGTCGTATATTCGGTTAAATCCGTACCTTCTTTAATGATGGTTCCGTCGTTCATTAAGATATCTGTTAAGGCCGTCATAGTGTATTTACCAAGATATTCATCGTGAACTTCATCATAATCATCTTTAAATAAGTATTGCCATAAGCTTTCTGAATGTTCTTTCGGAACCAAAGCACCGGTTAATTTATAGGAGAATACTTTACCTAATTCAATAACTTTTCCATCTAAGGATTCATCGGACATATCAACTATTACATCCTTTTTTACATCCATTCCCGGTACATGGTTGATAATCGTATCGGTTTCTACGGCATTGCCAAAATCAATCTGGTAAGCTGTATTTTCATAATCGATATTTTTAACATCCTTTTTAACTTTCATAGGCGCAGTGATCTTAATGTTGGTTCCGGTCTTTACATATTTCTCAAAGAAAGATGTCGGATCATCGGCCTTAAACAGAAGATACGATCCCTTTGGATGTAAACCTTTCGGCAATGAGGATGAATCGGATAAGATTTCATAGGAAATACCTTCGGCCTTATTCCCTTTCGCATCAAGAATGGTAATGGCATCCTCCATGATTTCTAAGGCATCCTCCGGATAATCATCCATAAAATAGAATCCTTTCTGAATTGTGTCTTTATCGGCCTGCATACCCTTATATTGATCCAAATCCCATGTCAGTTCATAGAAGTTTAATCCACCCGGTAAAATTGATTTTCCGTTGATATTGATACCTTCTTCATTTTCATTAACCTTAACCGGTACCGGCACTACCACATTATTGACGGTAATATTGGATGGATATCCGATATTTCCGAAATCGATCTGGTAACTGCTGTTTTCATATTTTCCAACCATGTCTTCTTTGACCTGCATTGGATTGGTAATGATGATATTTTTACCGGTTGAAACATATTTCTCATAGAAATCAGAAGGATTTTCTGCTTCGAAAAGCTGGAATGCGCCTTCAATAAAGAAGCCGTTGGATCGAATCATCTCCTGCACCTGTTTGGAAGCAGAGGCAATCGAATCAAAGAAAGATACTTTGATGCCTGATACATTATTTCCATCTTCATCCTGAATCTTGATTTGATCTTTTAGAACTGTTACTGCCTTTTCCGGATAGTCATCGATATAGAAGAAGCCTCTTTCAATGGCATCCTTTACTTCTTTCATACCCTTGTATTGATCTAAATCCCAATGCAGCTTGTAGTAGTTGATGGATAAAGGAGCTACGGTTAAACCGTCGATATTGACGTTGTTCTCATTTAGATTTTCCTTCACAGGATTTACAACAGGCACAATGTTTACAACTTCATTGGTGGCATATCCATTTCCAAAGTCAATTTGGTATGCCTTGTTCTTATATGTCTTTCCGGTGTTTTTCATTTCCTGTTTCACCGTCATCGGATTATTGATCGTTAAAATCGATCCTGATTTTACATAGGTATCATAGAAGTTTTGCGGATCTTTGACTTCGAATACCTGGAATGCACCATTTACGGAAATATTATTCTTTTTCATCAATTCCTTGATACTCTCATCTGCTTTATCTATCGAGTCAAATTGGTGAACAGTTACATCTACTTCTTTTCCGGTTGGCGTTAATATCTGGATTTCATCTGAATTGATTGTTACGGCATCTTCCGGATAATCATCGATGTAGAAGAAGCCTTTTTTAATGGTATCTTCAGAGATTGATGCGTCTTTATAAGGGGATAGATTCCAGCTCATCTTATATACATTGACAGAGCCCGGATTCACAACTTTTCCGTTGATGTTAACACCCTCGGTGTTGAAATCTCTTTTTCTTGGTTCAATATCCGGTGTCATGATAAAGACTTCATCGGATTGTGTCGTATATGATGTTTTATTTGTACCGCGGTTGATTCTTCCGGTTAGAACATCATAGAAGGCATCTTCCATCTCAATGGTCGTAGTAAATGTATTAGGATAGCGGGATGCATCTTTCAATGGGTATCCCACAATCACTGCAAGCGGCACATCCATATCCTCATTCATCTTTTCGTTCATTTGATTGAGAAGTGCCTGTCCTGCTTTGAAATGTACGGTATTGGCTGCTGCATCAAACTGTACTTCATAATCCTTAGATGCTTCGGCAGTTTTTGTGACATCCATCTCAAATCCATCCGCTAAAACATCCGTAATCACATAATCCAGGATGAAATCTCTTCCTGCCTTTAAATAATCATTATATAAAACCCAATGTGTTTGGTCCCCTTTGACAACCATATCCTGATTGATATCGTTTCCCTGCATATCAACAACTTCTTTTACAGCTTTCGGATTTTGTCGTACAAAGACCTTATGTACCTTTGCCTTAGCTTCATAAACATCCGGTACTTCTACAAAGGATTCCGGTGTAAAGGTAACCGGATCCGGTCCTTCATACGTTTCTAATTTCGGTTCTTCCACCACAGGATTGGTGCTGTTGTTGATGAATTGAATGCGTAATTTATAGTTGGAATCGATAACCCAGTCCGCAAAAATATGCAGTACATCAATCCATTCACTGGATTGTCCGGCATGTAATGTGCCTGTGTAATTTAATTGAGCGGTTTTGTTGATGACTTCGTTTACATTGATTCCCGGAGTTTTGGAGTAGTAGTAGAGAACTTCTCCGTTTGGATCAGAATATTGGATAGATGGCTGTGTATAAACTACACCATCAAATTGATAAGTAAAAGAAAATGTATTTAATGTAACAGAACGGACAGTGTAGGTAATATCGCCCTGATTGGTTGGATGTTCCAGCGAATAATCAATTTTTCCCGTATATACGTTATATCCATACGGTCGGTCGACACCTCCTAAATCAGCACGGTCTACCCAATCGGTATTGGTGATAGTAAAATTACCTTCATTATCGATGGATATAGAAGCGGTCGGATCACCGGAAGTATCTAATAAATCATATCCCAGCTGCGCTTCAAAATTTTCTTCGATCATGGCCTGTAACTGGGCTTCTTCGAGTTTTTTCTGATACTCTTCCAATGCCTTTTTATTGCGGGCTTCTATCTCCTTTTTTTCTTTTTCGATAGCTGCATTCAAAGCATCGGCTTCTTTCTGGCCTTCTTCATTTCGTTTTGCGATCTCTTCATTTTCTTTTTTGGCAGCTTCTATGGCATCATTATTCTCAGCTTTTACCTTTTCAACACTGTCTAATTCTTCCTGCTGGGATTCGATATCCTTTTTGGCATCTTCTAACGAATCATAATAAACAGAAGCCTCTTCCGTAATCTCAACACCTTCTTTCTGGGCAGAATCTTTATGTGCATCTAATGTTTCGGATACAACTTCTGCTTCAATGGCATCGACTTGTGTTCCTTCCGAAATCGGTTCAGATTCTTCGGCATAAACAGTTTTTGATTGATCTAGAGCAATCATACAAATTCCTGCCAAGGCGATAGCGCCTACAGCTCCATACGCTTTTGTCTTTTTTATCATTCCATGTCCTTTGATTTGATTAGTTTCATTATTTGTCATTTTTTTCGTCTCCTTTTTTCTTTCTTATCAAAACTATGGTTCAATCAAAGCACCGGTGCTTAACAATTAGAAAAAAGGTATATGTATTGATGGATGCATCCATGATTTTTCCACCTCCTATTTTCTGATACGCAAAAATTTAGAAAAAGACAAAAAAATGGTATTAAATTGTAATTTTTAATTACTATTCTATTCATGTTTCTGATTTTGTGATAATCACCTTATATCTTCGCAGAGCGAACGATAAAACGTTTAACACCAACACAATTATGAATTACTATGATAGACGAAGAAGAGGTTCCGTCGGCCCCTTTAGGCTGGCGATTTATCTCTTCTTTTTTCCGGACTATTTTTATTACTTGATCTTCCCGGCATTTTCTGTACAGCTTACAGGTCTTTTCAACTCCCAATACCTATTTGTTCAAATGTGATCAGAAGTAGAGACGTTCCCCACTTGAATTTAACAGACAGTGCCTGTTAAGTCTTCACGGGTGCGACTATGTCAATTTTCTAATCACTGATTAGAATTTTAGACTTATCAATATTTTTTACTGTCTCCTATTTTCTGATACGCAAAATTGAGAGAAAAGATAAAAAAAATCTGCATAATCGCAGATTTATAGGTTATTCAGTCAATTCATGTCCTAAAAGCTTTTTGAAAAGAACAATCGCAAGAATAGATGTGAGTACATCGGCTGCGGGTTGGGCTGAAATAACACCCATATAGCCAAATAGTTTTGATCCTATCAACAATACCAGGAAATAAATATAGCCCTGTCTTCCGGCACTGAGTGTTAAAGCTCCCAACCCTTTACCGGTTGATTGGAAGATACAGGTTGTCACCATCGTAATACCAATAAAGAACATACCAGCCAGTACGATTCTTAACATCGGTGTACCTGTTGCGATAATATTTGGGTCATCCATAAATACCGTCACCATCTGTAGAGCAAAGATTGACAATATAATAGATAAAGCTAAGCCAAGCCCGCAGACAATCATATAGGAGAAACGAATGGTTTCTTTCATACGCTTCTTATTTCCGGCTCCGAATAAATATCCATACATAGGCTGGCCGGCAAATGAGAAGGATACCATAACCATCACAACAATCAATACAATCTTCGATACAATGCCCATTGCCGCAATCTTATCATTGCCGTACGGCAATAAGAATCGATTTAAGAGCATCACCGCAATGGATGACATGATGTTGGTAATTGATGACGGAATACCAATCCCTAGAATCTGTTTTAATTCCCCCATCTTAATATAGAAACCCTTTGGATTTAATGATAAAGCTTTGGATTTATGTGTGATAAACCAGATATAAAAGATATCGGCGCAGACATTTCCGATTACGGTTGCAGCAGCTGCACCACCGGCACCCATACCCAGGGTAAAGATAAAGATAGGATCCAAAATCATATTTACAATAGATCCTAAAACAGAGCCAATCATAGCCCCTGTCGCAAAGCCTTCGGTACGAAGAAGATTGGATGGTACTAAGGAGAAAATCACAAAAGGTGCCCCTAATACAATCCAGCTGTAATACTGTAAGGCATAAGATTTTGTCTGGTCGGTAGCTCCCAAAAGAGTTAACATTGGATTTTTAAATATATACAACAAAATACCGATCACCAGGCCAAATACAGCCCCACCAAGAAAAGAGAAAACCGATAATCTTTTACCGTCTTCCATCTTTCCCTGTCCAAATAAACGGCTGATCAAAGAACTTCCGCCAAGTCCAAAGATATCACCGATCGCAATCATGAATGTGAATATCGGCGCACATAAGGATACACCGGCCACCAGGTTGGTATTGCCTGTACCCGCAATAAAATACATATCCACCATATTGTATACCAGCATCAACACACTGCTGATCATCATGGGTAAAGCTAATTTCATATATGCCTTAGGAACCGGCATTTTTTCAAACAATTCATTCTGCATAATCTACCTCTTTCTTAAAAAGAATACCATTTTAGATAGAATTTTATGGTGTCATATGTCACTATATAAACATGAAAATAGTGAACGATTCTCAAAGATTAAAGGCATATCTTGTCAAATATGATATTTTATCGAACTTCTCTGATTCTAATCTTCCTTTCTCTTTGTATCAATTTGAAAAAGGAGAAATCATCAATTATCATCTGAATCCACGTCACTATATTACCTTTGTGGTATCGGGCACTCTAAAAATATCGAACATTCGAGAGGATGGTTCTGTTTCTGATATTACTGCAGGCTCTGAGTTTACCTGTTTAGGAGATGTTGAATTTGCGACAGGGGCTAAATCTTCTTACCTCATCGAAGTTATGCGGCGTACTACCTGCATCGTTCTTCCATTAGATTCTATAAGAGACATATTGGAAAAAGATCCAATTTTCCTAACCTACCTGTTAAAATCTGTTTCTGAAAAATTGAATCGTGTTACAGCTATAACTGTAGAACCGAAAGACTTAAGAGAACGTATTTTGCACTATATCCGCACAGAATGTTTGGATAATCGTCTAACCGGTGTCGAAAAGACAGCAGGTGTCTTACATTGTTCAAAAAGACAGCTTTTAAGGCACTTAAAATCATTATGTGATGAAGGAATTCTCATTCACACAGGAAAAGGAGAGTATTCATTTCATGACCAAAAGAAAAATGAGCCAGTTTAGCTCAAAATGAGCCAGTTCAGCTCAAAACAATGGTCCAAAAGTCCAAAATAATGGTCCAAAGGTCCAAAATAATGGTCCAAAGGTCCAAAATAACGGTCCAAAGGTCCAAAAAGTGGTCCATATTTAATTGGGTGGTTGAAAGTTCTACTTTCTACAAAATCCCTTTACAGTAGGATCTCCCTCCCGGCAAATAATATCAAAATCAATCAAAATTTTTATATATCTTTTTGCCGTAGTTGAGCTTTTTCCCGTCAATTCCATCACTATTTGCTTATCAATATGAGAGTGGCTTTGAAGAAATTCAACAATCGGCCACAGTTTTTCTTTTTCTCTATCTGTTAACTTATGGCTTAGAATATCCATCATTCGATCAATTGATTTCTTTTCCTGAACAGACAGCACCACTGGCTCTTTCGTTTCACAATAATCATCACCTGAGTACGTATCAAAATATCTTCCGTATTTTTCCAAATTAACATATAAATCACATGCGTTACATACTACTTCAACACCGCCGGCAGGATGTGCATTGATTAGCGGATACGGAGCATTTTCTTTCTTACATTCCTGCATGATTTTATCAAATCCACTTCCCCAAGACTCTACCTCACCGGAGCGATAAAACGCATTGGCTATTTTCGGATTCATCGGTATGGATGGATGCCTTTCAAATACTCTATTCACATCAATTGTTTTAGGCCATTTACCATCATTCCATATTGTAATCTTATCATCATATACGCGAATCTGAATCGGAATACCGGTTTCATAAGTTTTATGAATAACGGCATTTAAGAGTACTTCTCGCAATGCCTCTTCCGGCCATAAATAAGTTTCCCTGCGCTTCAGTCCATCATATGAGAACATGCCTTTTAAATATTTGGTATAGATCAATTCCATGGCGCGATCAACCTGCGTAATTAATGGTCCATGTATATCATCCCCGTATATGATATCATCGACTTTGTTCTGTCCTCTGGCTCCTGCCGGTGCAAAGTATGCGATTTTTATAAAAGCTCCCGTTACGTATTGTTCCGGGTCAGGATGAAATAATAAAATAGCTGCACGTGTTAATTTCCCATCAGTAATTAGTTTTAAATCTCTTAATAATATTTCATCGGAAACTTCAGCCTGTTGGGCTGTCATTCGTCTTTTTCCGATTGCCTTAGTACGAAAAACTTGAATCGCATCCTTTGATAAATCAGAAACATACACATTAGGCAGCGGTGCTGCATCCCATGTCATTCCTGCTCTCATCAATAAAAAGCGATGTAATTCAAAGCCATTTAGCTCCCTAAGCGTAGAACCGGAGCGTTTATAGTATTTTCCATCATAGGAAATTGCGAACGGATATCGTAAAACATGAATTTGGACATATCGCACTATCCCATTTTCGCTAAAAATCGGGCATTCTTTTTCCAGTTTCTCAAGTGCATAATATCTGGAATCTTTTTTTGAGATATCTTTGCTGCATATCTTTCCACATGCATATTGATTGATTAGTTTGTTTGAAATCTCTGTCGGAACTTGATATCCATATTTCACGTTATTTCCAAGATACGTTGTAACTATGTTTATATTCACAAGGACACCTAAGCGAGAAGTGATTTTATCCGGCAATGTTTCCTGCATTTTGTCAGGGTCTTCAACCCCTACCACATAACCATCATCATTAACTCCAATATTAAGAATTCCTCCATTCGTATTGGCATATCCGCAAATCCATTTGAGATATTCATCCCTCCAACTCCACTTCCATTCCACTTCTTCCGATTCCATATCATAGGAATCCTCTTTCACCAATAATGGCTCATAATAGTATTCCATTTTCTATTCCTCCTTTATATTCTTATACGAAAAAATCCGCCAAAAGGCGGAAAATGTATTAAATAAAAAATAAGAATAATATGCAGGATGATCGCAAGCGGAACAAGAATTCGAAACCGAGTATGTTTTGTCTTATGATGAAATATCATCATTCCAAGATAGGCTCCGATTCCTCCACCCAGAAACGCTATCAGAATCAATGTTCTTTCACGAATACGCCATGTATTTCGCTTTGCCTTACCCTTATCGATTCCATATAAAAGAAAAGCTAAAACATTAATAATCAAGTAATAATATATCATATTTCTACTACTCTTCCTGTTGATAAATAATCTAAGTTATGCATCGTTTTCTTTAAATGTTCATACGGTCCTACTCCGGTACAATGGCAGGTATAATACATCGTATTATAGGCTGATAATTCCTTAGAATATCGATCCAATTTATCGCTGTCCTTTTCCGGGTCCAATCTCATTAAATGAAAGCCTCCGATTAAGATATCCGGATGAATCCGATCCATAATATTTAATATTCCCTTATGAGAACATCCGCTGATACATATCTTTCGATTATTATCATAAATCATTAAATACTGTTCATGACGAAAATCTTCCGGTATTTCTATCCCGTTTCGAACAGTTGATAAACCGTTGGCATACACCGGATATTTCATCGGCTGTTCAAAAAAGGAAACAATCGATAATTCTTCATCTAAATCAGTATCTTTTGATACCTTAATAAAACGGTCATTCTTTTCAAGAGAAGGGTCTATTCCGATGTTTTTAGGGCCGTGAAGGTGGGTTTCAAAGACATATGGGTTCACATATATATTAGCCTTAGAATTGTTCTCTAAGAAGGTTTTAATACCTCCTCCATGGTCATAGTGACCATGACTGAGAACACAGATATCCACTTCCCCTAAATCAATCCCTAAACGCTTCGCATTATCCAAAAATAAGGAACTCTGTCCGGTATCAAATAAGATTTTATGAAGCTTTGTTTCTATATATAAAGACAATCCATGTTCTACCGGAAAATCACAACTTGTGGTATTTTCCGTTAATACTGCAACTTTCATTGAGACTCCTTTGTGACATTCACCCATTTTTCATAATTCGTGTATTTTTCCAATTCTTGTAGATTTAATTTAACTGCAGAATTTGGAGTTCCCGCTGCCGGATACAGTTTGTCCAATTGTTTTAAGGATTCATCTAAATAGACCTTTACATTGTCATTAACCGCAAAAGGACAGACACCACCCATCGGATGACCGATCTGGGATACCAATTCATCCTGCTTGATCATCTTTGCCTTACATTGAAATTCTTTTTTATATTTAGAATTATCTATTCTGGCATCACCTGCCACCTCAATCACAATTGGACCATCCGATGTCATAAATGCCATGGACTTAACGATATCTTTTTCTCCACAGTTTAGTACCTTGGCAGCTAATTCTACCGTAGCACTGCTGGAATCAAACTCTATTACACGGTCTTCCATACCATATTGTTTGAAATATTCTTTTACCTTTTCAATTGCCATGAGTACTACCTCCGTACGTTTTATTTTACCTTAAAACAAAAAGATTGAAACCCTTTGATTTTTCTTATAGGATAAAGCCATGGCAAGAATATTTGAAGATGTGATATCGACTACTGAGATCAAAAAATCAAAATTTATTTGTTATTTACATCGAACTAACAGCGAAGAGGATGCGCGTGACTTTATTAAATATGTGCGTAAAAAACATCCTCAGGCAACCCATGCCTGCACAGCGATGGTCATAGGAAATATTGTTCGATCCAACGATGACGGAGAACCTTCCGGAACCGCAGGGCATCCTATGTTAGATGTATTGACAGGAAACAATTTAGAGGATATTTTAGCAGTGGTAGTACGATACTTCGGAGGCATTAAGCTAGGAACAGGCGGCCTTGTACGTGCCTACAGCGGCAGCGTGAAAGATGCCTTAAGTCAGGCTCATTTAACAGAAATGACCGTCTTTAAAGAATATGCCATCACTTTTCCATATGATATGATCGGGAAAATGGATCAATTCTTCCGAAGCCGTAATATCGAAGTCGTTGAAAAAGAATATGATGAATCGGTTACTTACTATTATCTTGTCACAGATGATATAACCGAAGCTTTAAAGGAAATATCGAATGGACAGATTGAGCCTTTATATATTGAAGATATTGAAAAAGAACAGGTCATTGAAAAGATATAAATGAAAGGAGACCACTATGGATAGCTTTATTTTTATGTTTTTAATTGTGATGATTATTTCAACAATTTTATCCGTTGTAACAAGACATCCTGAATTTTTTGGATTTCTTTTGTTGTTTTATTTTATCCGCCGTTTAATGATGCCAAGACGAAGAATTTCGCGTACATATTACTATACAACTCATAACCCTAATGATGAGACCGATAGAAGAACCGAATACAGAAACGATGATAGAAGAGACGACAATACCCAAACAAACAACCAAAATAACGGAAGAACATATCAGCAGCAAAGAGCAGAAAATCTGGAACACAATGCCCATGTCGAAGTTCGCCCGCCGATGCAGGGTTCTATTGATGTAGAATATACCGAAGAAGTAGAAGAGGATCTTCCAGAATGATCCGGGCAAATGCGATCGGATATACAAACGAAGTCAAAGAATTACTTCAAAAGTCTATGTTGACAATGACACCCCGTGAAATTGATATTTGGATGGAAGAAGTCTTTGAACCGGAAAATATGTTGTTGTATATCGAGGATGATACCGTAACATCCTGTATGCAGATCAAAAAAAGAAACTATTCGTATCAAAAACAGGTATGCAGGGCATCTGTTGTAACACTGGCATGTACATTGCCGGATTATCGACAGAGAGGCCAGTTTACGGCCCTGTTGGATGCGTTTTTAGACCAGGCTGCCGTCAATGATCTTGTCAGCATGGTCTATACACCAACCCCAAAATTATTTGAGCAGAGAAGTTTTCTTCCGATATCGCATACGAAAATGTATCGCATCAATAGTTCTAAGTGTCAAAAAGGGAGTGACTATCATGTACACTCCTGGACAGATAAAATAGATTTATACGATACTTATCTGAAGTTTATGGACTATTTTGATGGAAGTGTAATCCTTACTAAAAAAGAATTTGAGGATAAACTGCATTATGAATTATCCTGCCGCAAAAAAATTGTATATATGAAAGATCATGGAGAAATCCAGGGATTTGCGATCTATAAGAATTGTAAGGATTATATTCGAATCGATGTACTTGTTTATTTTAACGCGGATGCGATTTATGACTTATTCCGTTACTTATCCATTCGAACCGAATTGATTAATTTTACCGTTACGGAAGATGAACGCTTTGAAAAGCTGTTTGATTTTGAATATCCAAGAACTACAGGAACGGTTCTGGTACGTTTAAACAATTATATGTTATTTAATAAATGGGCTAAAAATCAAGTTCATAATGCTAAAGAAGCTTATCAGAATTTAGATAATTCCGGATGGAATCACTTTATTGACTAAACCGCTTTATGCGGTTTTTTTCTATTGGTATTTTTCTCTCCAGGTATAATATTCAACATCTTTTTCTTCAGATATTTCTGCATCCTTTTTCTGTTCATATACATGAAATACGGAATTATCAAATAGAGATAAGAAATCATCCTGGCTGATCTTACTGTTCCAGTTAGTACTTTTTAAATGAATCCTGCCATCCTTCATAAACGCGATGGTCCTTTTCTTTTCCTCAATCAAGACCATTCCCTGTTTTAAATAATCCAAAGCTTCATAAATTAAATCTGTTTTCATATGTATCACCCAAGTCATTATACGATTGTCGATGGTTATTGCCAAATGCTTCAAATATAAAAAAGACTTAAAGTAAACTCTTTAAGCCCTTACGTTCTAAAACAATTCGTTCACCTTATAACCTGTCGTGTAATCAACTTGAATTAAATCCATAGATGTTAATCGCTTAGATAACTCTCTTATTCTGTCTTCTTCATCCTTGGTATTGTATCGTTTTTTCCAATTCGCAATATATTGGAATACTTCATTTTCTGTGACAGATTCTTTTGTCTTTTTTAACTCATCATATGAATAGATAATTGTTGAAACAAGCTCAGCTTGGTTTGTATCACTGATTCTTCTAAATAAATTAAGTGTTTTATATGCATTATTTCTATCTTGTTGAGAATAGTCTTGAACATGCAATACAAAAGAATCAGATACAGACAATTATATCATTTTTCCTAATTCTTTTTCCGTAATCAAATTATTATTAGAAAGTACTGTAATCATTTGTTTGATATCGTCAGAATATGGCCCATATGTTCCTTTTTGAAAAGTTAAATGCAAATCAGTGCCACATCGACTGAGAATATAACAAATCTTTTGAAAAATAACACGTCCTACCTTTTTACATTTGTGAATATATGCGGTGATGAAGCAAGTGCATCCGGAAAAACAACCTTAGAAGGTTACGATGGACGAATCGTACTCAAACAATCGTCTATAACCCTGAAAAAAGGCGAAACATTTAATGCCATGGACTATTTGGACAGCTGTACGAATGCCTGGTATGAAGATATTTCTGATCAAATGAATATTTCAGATGATGTTGATACTTCAAAAGCCGGAACCTATACAGTCAAATACTCCATCTATGATGTAGAAATGCCACTCACTGTGAAAGTAACTGATTAATAACCTCTTCATGAGGTTATTTCAGACTGTTGACAAAGGTGGGGTTATTTAACAGATAGACCCCACTTTCGTTTTGCGAGCCAGTCGTTTCAGCCTAATCTTTAGTAATGGAGCTTATACATAGATTAATTTTTGGCAATGCACTAACAAAAATCCGAACGTTCGGATTTTTTTGTTTATCCGAACCTTTGATAAATCCGAACCTTTTTCTAAATATGGCTTAAGTACAGCTGTTTATAGGGCTAAAGGTTCGGATTTTATTTCCGATATAATGATCATTGACCAACAGTAGAAAGGAGAAATTTATGGTCAATGACAAAAAATTATTACAACCGATAGGTTCTATCCGTGGAGCCTATTCTAAGCTCCTGCCGCAGTATAAATCAATTGTTGACTGGTATATCAGTTTTCAGAATACTGCCGGCAATTTATCTATTTCCTCTTTTTTAGGAATCGCACG
>JAGAWH010000204.1 GCA_017941505.1 Faecalicoccus sp.
ACGGAAGAGAAATCGTATTTGCGAACAGCTGCGAAGAAATGGGCCCTGTTACTAAGAAGCTGTATGATACAATCACAGGTATTCAGCAGGGTCGTATTGAAGGACCGGAAGGCTGGATCCATAAGATTCCGGTTGAAGACTAAAAAAATTAAGGGCGTCGGTATTATATATCGATGCTCTTTTTACGAATGGAAGCGAAGGTGATTGGATGCCTGAAAAAAAAGATGATGATTTCCTGGGTGGAAGGTTTGATTTCAATGGGGATGGTAAAACGGATCTTGGTGAACAGTATATTGCATATAAAATATACGAAGATATGACCAAAGATGAAAAAGAAGAAAAGCCTTCTTATTCCGATAGATCTTCTGCATGGAATACATCAGAAAGAAGAGAACGTTTGAAGCCTAAGCCGATTCCGGAATATATGACGGAAGAAGAATTCAAGGAGAGGGAACAGTTATATAAAAATCATATTTCCGGGACAAATGTTGCGACCGTAATCATGTGTTTTATCCCATGCTTGTTTGTGTTTATAACATTACAGGTGTGCGCAGAATATCCTAATAACAGTGCGAATGGATTTATGTTGATACTGGTTTTCGCAATTGCGTGGTTTTTCATCCGTACATCCATCCAATCAAGAGAGGAAAGCATCAAAATGTACGAAGAGCACTTCCGGAAAGAAAAAGAAGTCTATATCAAATCCGTTAAACAGAATAAAAAAGATGCATGAAAAAAGAAAGTCCACAGTTTAAAGTGAGTGGACTATACATGTTTGACAAACTAGTTTGAGTGATATAGACTAAATATCGAGGTAGTTTTTATGCAAAGTTTAGTAGATGAATTAAAGGGAATTTCATTAAAAAAGCGAATTGTGACATCCGTTGAATATGATTGTAAGACAGAAGAAAAAGAGGACGAAGTATTTGAAATGGTTCGCACTCTTGTGTCTGAGCATCTTGATGAGATGGCTAAAATTACATTTGATATTGAATCGGATCACAGGGTTAAAGTAGAAGTGATTCAAAATCTGTAGAAGCTTGGCTTCTACATTTTTTTTGCGTCATTTTTCATAATTCTTCCGACAATTAATCCAACGGCCAGTAAGGCAGCTCCGATATAGAGATACATATCCTTCATAGTAAAGGCAAATCCAAATAAGAATCCTGCAGCCGCAAAATCAATCAACATTACGATAATATATTTTTTCATAGCTTTTTCCTCAAAATGAATTATAGCACAGACACAAGTCTTTCAAAATGTGATACTCTACAGATATGGAAAAGTTAAAAATATATGGAACGATCGGACCTGCCTGTGCCGATCGGAAAATCATGGAAGAAATGTTTAAAGCAGGAATGACAGGAATGCGTTTAAACCTGTCTCATGTAGATTTATCAGACTGTATAGAATGGCTGGAAGAATTCCATTGGGCAGCAGCCAATACCGGAATTATTCCCGAATTATTGATTGATATGAAAGGACCGGAATTAAGAATCGGAAAATTTGATCAGCCTGTCTTATTGGAAAACAACACGGTTGTGGATACAGAAAAACTGAAGTTTCCTGACATTGTCTATCCGTATTTGAAAAAGGGAACTCACATTTTATTGGATGACGGCAATCTTTTGATAGAAATATTGGATGATGAAGGGAAGCAGGCAAAAGTATTACGGGGAGGTAAGTTAACATCTTCCAAAAGCATTGCGATTGAAGGTGTCAGTGTTCCTTCACCGACATTAACTGAAGCCGATATGAACAATTTAAGTGAAGCCTATAAGTATGCGGTAACAGGGATTATGCAGCCCTTTGTGCGAAACGCTGAAGATTTAAAGAACGTCAGGGAAGCATTGGATTCAACCGGAAATGAAAAATTGAAGATCTTTGCGAAAATTGAAAATCAGGCAGGGGTTGACCAGATCCACGATTTATTGCCGCATTGCGATGAGATCATCATCGCCAGAGGAGATTTAGGAAATGCGGTCGGACTTACCAGACTTCCTTCTGTGCAGCACTATCTGGAAAAAGTGTGTCAGGAACACAATAAACCATATATGGTCGTAACCCAGATGTTACATTCGATGCATAATAATGCCGTACCGACAAGAGCGGAGGTCAGCGATATCTATCATGCCGTATATAATGGTGCTTCCAGTATTATGTTAACAGGAGAGACAGCCGCGGGAAAATATCCGGTCGAAGCGATGCGCTATTTTGTCGATACAGCCAAAGAAGCGTTAAAAGACAGAGAATCGGGATATTGATTTTAAGGCTTTAAGTGTTATAATCTAGTCAATGATGATGAAAAGGATATGAGCATTTGAGCTTCGAATGTAGAGAGAGGATGGTTGGTGAAAATCCTTGCCGAAACAAATGTTTACTCCCTTGGAGTTGCCCCTGAAAAGGTGTGCCGTAAGCTTGCGTTAAAAGATAATGAGTGTACACATTTTTATGTGTAAACAAAGGTGGTACCGCGTGCGACAGACGTCCTTTGATGACTGTCGCTTTTTATATGGAAGGAGAAAAGAAAATGATTAATTTTAAAGAGAATGAAGAACTGAATACTCTGAATCACAGTTGTGCCCACTTAATGGCACAAGCCATCAAACATTTGTATCCGCACGCAAAATTTTGGGTAGGACCGGTTGTCGAAGAAGGATTCTACTATGACATCGATTTAGGTGAAGATGTAATCCGTGATGAGGACATCCCTAAGATCGAAAAGGAAATGAAAAAATGCGTGAAATCTGCTAAGCGTATCGTTCGCCAGGAAATTACCCGCGAAGAAGCTTTGGAGCAGTTTAAAGATGATGAATATAAGCTGGATTTAATTTCCCGTATGCCGGAAGGAACAAATATCTCTATGTATACACAGGGAGATTTTACAGACTTATGCCGCGGACCTCACGTTGATAACACCAAATTATTGAAAAACTTCAAGCTGTTGAAACATTCCGGTGCTTATTGGAAGGGCGATAAGAACAATAAAGTATTACAGCGTATCTATGGTGTCTGCTTACCGACCGCAGAAGAATTAGAAGCTCATTTAGCTGACTTAGAAGATGCTAAACAGAGAGACCATCGTAAGTTAGGTAAAGAGTTATCTATGTTTATGTTCTCAGAAACAGTGGGTGCCGGCTTACCGATGTGGTTACCAAATGGATTTACCGTACGCCGTATGTTGTCCGACTACATCATGGATAAGGAATTAGAACAGGGCTATGTTCATGTTATGACACCATCTGTAGTAAGTACAGAGCTGTATAAGATTTCCGGTCACTTAGCTCACTATAAGGATGATATGTTCCCAATCATGGAACGTGAAGGCGTTGAAATGTGCTTGCGTCCGATGAACTGTCCGGAACACATGGTTATGTATAAGAGCACTTTACATTCGTATCGTGACTTACCGGTTCGTATTGCCGAAATCGCCAATGACTTCCGTTTTGAAGCCGGCGGTGCCTTAACCGGTATTGAACGTTCCCGTGCCTTTACACAGAACGACAGCCATATCTTCTGCCGTCCGGATCAGATCGCATCTGAAATCAAGGATGTCACAAAGTTAATCTTAGATGTATATAAGGACTTTGGATTTGAAAACTATTCCTTCCGTTTATCTTTACGTGATTCGGAAAATGCGGAAAAGTATTTCGGAAACGATGAGCTCTGGGAAAAGAGTGAAGCCCAATTACGTGAAGTGTTAAAGGAAATGGATGTTCCGTTCTATGAAGCACTTGGTGAAGCTGCCTTCTATGGACCAAAGATTGATGTACAGGTTCGCTCTGCCTTAGGTCATGATGTAACCTTATCTACAATTCAGCTGGATTACCAATTACCGGAACGCTTTGAACTGGAATATGTAGATACAAACAACCAGAAAGTACGCCCGGTTGTCATCCACCGTGCTATTTTAGGTTCTTTAGACCGCTTTGTAGCCTTCTTATTAGAAGAGACAAAAGGAAATCTTCCTTTATGGTTATCCCCACGTCAGTTTGTAGTCATCCCTGTTCATAATGAAAAACATTATGACTACGCTAAGAAGGTAGTAGAAACACTTCGTAAAGCACATTTCCGTGCAGAGCTCGATGCCCGCAATGAGAAATTAGGATACCGTGTTCGTGAAGCACAGATCAAAAAGATTTCTTATCAGCTGGTTGTCGGTGACCGTGACGAAGACGCCGGAACTGTAACCATCCGTCAGCACGGTAAGAAGGAAAGTGTTACTATGCCTTTAGAAGAAGCTATGGAAATGTTTAAGAAAGAGGTTGAAGAAAAATGTCTTTAAAGAAAATTGTTAAGGTATTCTTAGCGGCTGCTTTAAGTATTGGTTTAGCAGCATGCTCGTCCGGTGAAAATGAAGAAGTAAAACCGGAACCGGTGAAGATCTTATGTCCGACAGGTGCACCGGGCTTGAGTCTTCTGGGCGCTTTGAATAATGATTTAGTAACTGTTGACTTTGTAGAAGGAACTGATGTACTAACTGCAGAAATGGCTAAAGAAGACAGTGAATATGATATTATCGTTGCTCCGACAAATTTAGGCGCAAAGATTTATACCAACTCTCCAAATTATAATTTGGATGCGGTACTTACATGGGGTAACTTATATGTAGTCGGTAAAGAAGGCGTTGATCTTAGCACCGCTAACATCGCTGCCTTTGGTGAAGGTGCTGTTCCGGGTATGGTCTTCAAAAATGTCTATGATGTCGATACGATGAAGGTTACCTGGTATAACAGTGTTCAGGAAGCCCAGCAGGCATTATTAACCGGTCAGGTTGATGCCGCCTTATTAGCACAGCCGGTGGCAGCTGCTACAATCGCCAAAGGATCGGAACAGGGATTGAATTTATCCGTTGTATCAGACCTGCAGGAATTATGGCAGACAAAGAATGAAATGGATATCAAGGGATTCCCACAGGCCAGCTTATTTGTGAAAAAGGATTCCCAAGAAAAAGTATCTTATGTTCTGGATGGCATCAAAACATTCTTGAACAGCGTAGATGATGAAGCCATCAGTGCTGCGATTGAAGCGGTTGGTGCAGATAAACTCGGTATTCCAAATGCCGAGCTTGCCGTTAAAACATGGAAAGCACAGAATATTAATTTTGTATCCGGTAAAGATGCGAAAAAGGATATCGAAGCATTCTTAAAAGTATTTAATATGGAATTGCCGGAAGGCTTAATCGTTGAATAAATAAAAGTGGACGTTTATACAAAACGTCCATTTTTTAATGTCTGTTGAATTGAAGAAAGCTCTTCCTGGTAAGGTTCAGTAACCAAATGTTTCATAAAATCGCAATGCAGCAATAAGGCATCCGTTTTATCTAAGGCAGTATTCTCAGCAGGAGAGATTGTATTTGCGACCCATACCATATGCTGGGACAACATAAAATGGGTAATCGATTGAATCTCTTCCAAAGAGAGCGGAATAATCACGTTTTGATTAACTAATTCGGAAAAGTTTGTTTCCAGATGATGGAGGATCTGCTGCTGAGTTTTTGCGTAATTCTTGTAGAAATCATCATTGTAGTGAAGCAGATCATTATTGCGAAAGAAGAACCTTTTTTCTATCAAAGCATCGAGCATATCACTGATCAATTCAAAAAAGTCAGTCAATGTTTTGACGCTTTCCCTGGAAAGATAGATAGGATCATTCAATAATGCCGGTATCATATCGGATTTCTGGTGATAGTAGTAGGTAACATTTCCTACCGCAATACCGGTTTCTGCGGCGATTTCCCGCATAGTAACATTGGTAAAGCCTTTCTCGTTAAATAGCTCTAATGCGACATTTAATATCTTCTCTTGTGTCTGATTCATAATCTTATTATAAATATGAATCTTTTTGTTGACAAGAACAAATTAGGACAATATACTAAAATTGTAAATAGTACAATGTACGAGATAAAAATGTGCTATAAAAGAGATAAGGAAAATATTGAAAAAGGAGTGATATCTGATGTTGGAAATCTTGTTATGCTGCGGAGCGGGAATGTCTTCCAGTGCTTTAACTGCACAATGTAATAAAAGTATTATTGCGAATGGTTTAGGTGATGTTGCACATGTGGAGTTTTCACCATTTGATAACTCTCCGCGTGCTTTACAGGAAAAGAAGCGCGATGTGATCATCTGCTGTCCGCATTTAGCTCGTGAAGCAAAAGAATTTATCGAGAGAAAAGGTATTGATATTCCGGTTTATATTCTGCCTCCTCAGATGTATGGCGTAATCAACGGACCGGAAATCGTTCAGGACTGCAAGGATGTTATTGAACGTTTCTACAATGATCCGGAAAGAAAGAATCCGGTTCAGTTCCCGGGTGAAACAAACGTATTCCAGATCAAGCGCAAAAGAGCATACTACAACGAATATCCGGATAGAAGAGAGAAGTAATCATGGCAAAAATGCCATGATTTTTTTATCTTTTTTTCTTAGCAAACTTATTGCATAAGTGCTAAAAATGTGTATAATAGTTTTTAGCAATTATCTAGTATGAGTGCTAAAAGGAGGAAACATAGATGTTAAAACCATTACATGATTATGTATTATTAGAAAAAGATAAAGTAGAAAAGACAACTGCCAGCGGTATTATTTTGACTGCCGGAAAAGAAAAATCGAAATTCGCAACCGTTAAGGCAATCGGACAGGATGTCAAGGATGCCGGTTATGCGGTAGGCGATCATGTATTATATACAGAGTACGCAGGTACTACTTATAAAATTGATGATGAAGAGTTTGTGGTAATCAAAGACGAAGAGATTATCGCAGTAGTAGAGTAGGAGGATTTTTATGGCAAAAGAAGTTCGTTTTTCAAAAGATGCACGTGAATCTATGTTGAAGGGTATGAATACCCTTGCCAATGCGGTACGTGTTACTTTAGGTCCTAAGGGACGTAATGTGGTATTGGAAAGAGAATACGGTTCTCCGTTAATCACAAACGATGGTGTTTCCATCGCCCGTGAAATCGAATTAGAAGACAAGTTTGAAAATATGGGTGCTAAACTGGTGTACGAAGTTGCCAATAAGACAAACGATACAGCCGGTGACGGTACTACAACAGCTACCATCTTAGCCCAGAGCATGATTGAAAACGGTATGCGTGCAGTTGACCGCGGAGCAAATCCGGTATTGATGCGTGAAGGTATTGAAAAGGCATCAAAGGCCGTAGCTAAGTATATCCTGGATCATTCTAAGATCGTTGAAAGTAACCAGGATATTGAAAACGTTGCGACAATTTCTTCCGGATCTGAAGAAATCGGTCAGATCATTGCCCAAGCTATGGAAAAGGTAGGTCGTGACGGTGTTATCTCTACCGATGATTCCAATGGTTTTGAAACTATTTTGGAAATCAGCGAAGGTATGCAGTATGACAAAGGTTATATTTCACCTTATATGGTATCTGACCGTGAAAAGATGGAAGCTACTTTAGAAAACGCCTATGTACTTGTTACCGACCAGAAGATCAACAACATTCAGGATATTCTTCCGATTTTGGAACAGATTGTTCAGGCAAATCGTGCCTTATTGATTATCTCGGATGATATGGAAAATGAAGTAGTATCTACTTTGGCTTTAAATAAATTAAGAGGAACATTTAACGTAGTTGCCACTAAGGCTCCGGGCTTTGGTGATCATCAAAAAGAAATGTTACAGGATATCGCAATTATTACCGGTGCAAGATTCTATTCTAAGGATCTGAACATGGAATTAAAAGATATGACCATGGATGAATTAGGTATGGTTAAGCGTATCGTTGTCACAAAGGATAACACAACGATGATCGGCGGTGCCGGCTCTAAAGAAGCGGTAAAAGCACGTGCAGCTGAGATTTCTGCCCGCCTTGCCAATACGACAAGCGAATATGACAAAAAGCGTATGTCAGAGCGTTTAGGTAAGTTATCCAACGGTGTAGCTGTCATCAAGGTTGGAGCTGCCACAGAAAGCGAATTAAAGGAAAAGAAATTACGTATTGAAGACGCACTCAACTCTACCCGGGCTGCAGTCAGCGAAGGTATCGTAATCGGTGGCGGAGCATGCTTAGTTAATGCCTACGTTGATTTAAAAGATCAAATTAAATCCGATATCGTTGATGTACAAAAGGGTATCAAGATTGTATTTGATGCATTATTGGCACCTTTAGCACAGATTGCGGATAATGCCGGATTTAACAGCGAGGATATCGTTGAACTTCAAAAGAAGGCTGAAACAAATGTAGGCTTTGATGCCAAGAAGGGTGAATGGGTTGATATGTTCAAGGAAGGAATTATCGATCCGACAAAGGTAACTCGTAACGCATTAATGAATGCGGCAAGTATCTCTGCATTATTCATTACAACCGAAGCCGGTGTAGCTTCTATTCCGGAACCGGAAAAACCGGAACCAATGCCACAGGGCATGTATTAAAATCTAAAGCGATATGGAAGAAATTCCATATCGTTTTCTTATATTTGAAAGATGGAACCTTTTTGATTAGAATAGATACGGTGATGAAAATGAAAAGAATTTGGATCGCATCTTCCAACCAGCATAAAATTGAAGAATTTCAGGAAATGATGCCAAACGTAGAAATTAAATCGATGAAGGATTTAAAAGAACCTGTCGAAATTATTGAAAACGGAAAGACCTTTGAAGAAAATGCCATGATCAAGGCAAGAACCTTATGGGAAGTTGTCAAAGAGCCGGTCATCAGT
>JAGAWH010000205.1 GCA_017941505.1 Faecalicoccus sp.
GCCTTTCCTGACAGAATGGGCAATAAAGTAGGTAGGATTCTTGGCTTTTCTTGAATAATCGAGTTTCATGGACTGGATTACCTCCGTTACTATCATTATATCACAAATCGCTATATACCGCTACTATCGCTACAAATAATTTTCACTTCTTGACGCAAAAAAAGCGCTACCTAAAGCGCTTTTGGGATATTCTATGATCTGCAAGTGTTTAAAACCCGTGTGACTGCTTTTTTTATGTTTTCTTTTATAGTTATTTTCAGTAAAATATTAGTAGATATTTATATACTTGAAAGGAGAATATATATGGGTTTCCCAAAAGGTTTTTTATGGGGTGGAGCAACCGCTGCTAACCAATACGAAGGTGGTTATTTAGAAGGCGGAAGAGGCCTTGCGACATCCGATGCGATTAAGGGAGGAGATAGAGATCATCCCCGCATGTACACAGTTAAGACAAAAGAAGGAGAGATTTTAGAACTTCCAAGAGAAGCTTCCTTACCGGAAGGGGCTGTAGGCTACATTATTCCGGATATTTATTATCCTTCTCATCAGGCAACAGACTTCTATCATCATTATAAGGAAGATATTGCCCTGTTTGCGGAAATGGGAATGAATTCCTTCCGTTTCTCTATGAGCTGGTCCCGCGTTATTCCGGATGGAAAAGAGACAGTGAATGAAGAAGGTTTAAAATTCTATGATGCCGTTGTAGATGAATGTTTAAAATACGGTATTGAACCAATCGTAACTATTGCCCACTTTGATGTACCGATGGTATTGGCTGATGAGTTAGATGGATGGCATTGCCGTAAGGTAATCGATTACTTTGTTCATTTTGCGGATGTATTATTCACACACTTCAAAGGCCGTATCAAATATTGGATGACATTCAACGAAATTAATATTTTACGTTCATGGATGCAGTTAGGTATCCACTCTGTAGATCCGCAGGTTCGCTATCAAGCTATCCATCATTGTTTTGTGGCTTCCGCTAAGGCTGTGCTTCGCGGTCATGAAATTGATCCGGATAATAAGATCGGTATGATGGTTGCCTATGGACCGAGTTATCCTTTAACCTGCCAGCCGGATGATGTAATGCAGTCAATCATCGATATGCGTTTCAAAGAATTCTACATTGATGTACAGGTTCGCGGATACTATCCAAACTACATGAAAAAATGGTTTGAAAGAAATAATGTGACAATCGAAATGGAAGACGGTGACCTGGATGTGATCGCAAAGGGTACTGTTGACTACATCGGATTCAGCTACTACGCAACAGGAACATCTTCTGCTGATCCAAATGCCGAAAAAACTGCAGGTAACCAGGTGAATGCCGGTAAGAACCCTTATCTGGAGGCAAACCGCTGGGGCTGGCAGATTGACCCGATGGGACTTAGAATTTCCTTATCACAGATGTATGATCGCTACCACATTCCTTTGATGATTGTTGAAAACGGAATCGGCGCCATCGATGTTGTGGAAGAAGACGGATCGATCCATGATGAATACCGTATTGAATATATGCGTGACCATATCAAGGCTATGAAGGATGCTATTGATTTAGATGGTGTTGAACTTTGGGGTTACCAGCCTTGGGGTCATATCGATTTAGTATCAGCCGGAACCGGTGAAATGCGTAAGCGTTATGGTTTCATTTTCGTAGACCGCTACGATGATGGAACCGGTGATTTCTCACGTAAGAAGAAAGATTCCTTCTATTACATGCAGAAGGTTTACAAGTCCAACGGCGAGGACATCGACTAGTGGCAAAATTTACGTGTAATTTTATCTCGTATACATTAAAAAGAGCTGTGGATATCACGGTAGTGATTCCCAGCGTGACAATTCCGGAATCTCTCGGGTTTGGTAAACCCGTACCCGAGGGTTTTACGTTAAAAGACATGATGGAGGCAAAACCGGATTGTTCCCATACCAAAAAGGATAAATATCCGGTGTTGTATCTGTTCCATGGCATGGGCAATAACCATGCGACATGGACCGGTTATACCGGTATTGAAATGTATGCTGAGGAAAGAAATATTGCGGTAGTCAATATTTCTGCAGAGAACAAGTCTTATGTCAATCATGAAACCGCAACCGACAGGTTCTATGATTTTATAGAAGAAGAGCTTTTTGATTTTGTATGCGGTATGTTTCCAATTTCCCGTAAGCCGGAGGATACCTACATTGCCGGGCTTTCTATGGGTGGCTTTGGAACATTGGTCCATGTATTAAGTAATCCGGAAAAATTCCATGCGTTTGGAACTTTCTCGGCAGGTATTCAATCTACCTTTGTAGGAAACAGACCGGAGTACGATCCGGTTACGCTTGCCAAAAAGTGTATCGAAAACAAGGTGGCACTTCCAAAGGGCTATATGTCCTGCGGAGGAGCAGATGATTTTTTGAAAGACAACTATAATTTTTATACCATGTTGAAGGAAGCCGGTTACGATATGACATGGGATGAAATCGAACAGTATGGACACGAATGGCGCTTCTGGAATATCGAGGTTGAAAAGTTCTTAGACTGGCTGGAGCTGGTTAGAACCGATGCCTATGCCGGAAGTAAAAGAAAAATATAGAAAGGATAAATATGAGTTTCCCTAAGGATTTTTTGTGGGGTGGCGCAATTGCGGCCAACCAATATGAAGGTGCCTGGTTAGAAGATGGCAAACAACCTAACGTTACGGATATCTTAGTTGGTATTATGTCAAGAGACCCGGGTATCAAATGGAATGAAGAAACGAAGAAATATGAAATGGCTTTAAACCCGAATAAGGTTTATCTGAGTCATGAAGCTGTTGATGGATATCATCGTTATAAGGAAGACTTAGCTTTAATGGCAGGTATGGGATTTAATACCTTCCGTACTTCCATCGCATGGGGAAGAATTTTCCCGAATGGGGATGAAGAAACGCCAAATGAAGCCGGTCTGAAGTTCTATGATGATATGTTTGATACGATGAATGAGCTGGGCATGCAGCCATTAATCACTTTATCACACTATGAAACTCCATTACATTTAGTAACAGAATACGGAGGATGGTCCAATCCTAAATTAATTGAATTCTGGAAACGCTATGTATCTACTGTATTTGAACGCTATAAAGGAAAAGTTAAATTGTATTTGACATTCAATGAAGTCAACGCTTTATTTAGAATGCCTTTAGTTGCCGGCGGTGTATTAACTATTAAAGATCCAAAAGATCCATCCGATCCAATCGGTTCTACTACATTGCAGGACCAATGGGATGCTTACCACAATATCCTTGTTGCCAACGCATGGACTGTAAAACTCGGCCATGAAATTGATCCGGAATGTGAAGTAGGATGTATGTTGACATGCTCCGGCGTAGCTCTCTATCCATATGACTGTAACCCGGAAAATGTTATGGGTGCTCTTGATATGCAGAGAATGAATATTTTCTACATGGGTGACCCGTTCTGCTTAGGTATCGTTCCTTCTTATTTGAAGAAAGTTTGGAAAGAAGAAGGTGTTACGGTAGAATTTACGGATGAAGAGTTAGAAATGATTAAGAAGTATACTGTTGATTTCTTCTCTTTCAGTTACTATCGTTCTACAACATTCTCTACCGATGTGAATGTCAAAGCAGATACAGGTGGATTAATCGCCAAGGAAAATCCTTTCTTAAAGGATAAAGCTCCGAAACCTTGGGGTTGGGCAGTGGATCCTGTAGGTATCCGATACACATTGAATGTATTGTATGACCGCTATCATCTGCCTCTTTACATCGTAGAAAACGGTGTCGGTTTGGATGAAAATCTAAACGAAAACGGAACCATCGAAGATGATTTCCGTATCCACTATGTAAAAGAGCATATCAAGAATGTGCATGCTGCCATTGAAGACGGCGTAGACTGCCGCGGTTATCTGTACTGGGGTCCGATTGATGTCGTATCTGCAGGAACCGGTGAAATGAAGAAGCGTTATGGCTTTGTCTATGTGGACCGTTTCAATGATGGACATGGTACTTTAGAGCGTGCTAAGAAAAAATCTTACGATTGGTATAAAGAGGTTATCGAATCCAACGGAGAGTCTATTTTATAACAATCTTTAATAAACCGATGGGCACATCGGTTTATTTTTTTTTCGAATGTGTTATTATAACTATGCGAATTTTGAAAGGAGAAATTCTTTATGGCAAAAGTTACAAGATCCGTACCTATTGCGTTAATCGCAGGATATTTAGGTGCCGGAAAAACTACATTATTAAACAACATTTTAAAGGATCCGCACGGACATAAGGTTGCGGTTATTGTGAATGATATCGGTGAAGTCAATATTGATGCTGACTTAATCGCAAAAGGAGGAACCGTTCAACAGCAGGATAACTCTTTAGTACCTCTGTCTAACGGATGTATCTGCTGTACATTACAGACAGATTTAATGAATCAGATTGCCCAGTTATGCGCAACAGGTAATTTTGATTATATCTTGATTGAAGCATCCGGTATCTGTGAACCGTTACCGATTGCACAGACCATTATGCAGATGGGTGAAATCTGCCGTCAGAGAAATATTCCGGAAATCTGTCACTTAGATAATATTATCTCAGTAGCGGATACGTTACGTTTAGCTCAGGAATTTAACTGCGGTGTTGATTTTGAAGAAAACCGTCAGCAGTATGAAGAGGAAGAAAACTTAGCTTCTTTGATCATTCAGCAGATTGAATTCTCCAACATTGTGATCATGAATAAGGCAGAATTAGTTTCTGAAGAAAATAAGGCAAAGATCAAAAAGGTAATCAACGCATTGGCACCGGCTGCCAAGATTGTTGAAGCTACTTATGGTAATGTTGATATCGATGAATTATTGGATACAAATTATTTTGACTTTGAAAAGAATTACTACAGCTTAGGCTGGGTAAAGGCCATCGAAGATGATGCCAAAGAAAAGGAAGAAAAGAAACATCATCACGACCATGACGATGATGAAGACGAACACGAACATCATCACCACCATCATGACGACGATGACGAAGATGAGCACGAACATCATCATCACCACCATCATGACGACGATGACGAAGATGAACACGAACATCACCACCACCATCATGACCATGATGATGACGATGAAGACGATCATGATCACGAACATGGACATGGACATCACCATCACCACCACCATCACAGTGGTGAAGGCGAAGCTTTGGAATATGGTATTGACACCTTTGTATACCAGAGCCGTCGTCCGTTTATAAAATATCGTTTGGCTGAAGTTGCCAACGCATGGCCAAAGTCAATTATCCGTACTAAAGGATTTATGTGGATGGATGAAGATCCGGATTATCTCTATGTCTTTGAACAGGCAGGAACTCAGATTGTCTTAACACCGGATGGAATGTGGTTAGCAGCATGCGAACCGGAAATTCAGGAACGTGAAATGGCAAGAGATCCTAAGATTATTGAAAACTGGGATAAGACTTATGGTGACCGTGAAAACAAGCTGGTATTCATCGGACACAATATGGATAAAGAAAAAATTATCCAGATGATGGATAATTGTTTAGGTGAATAGTATAAATTTTTGAATACAATATATTCAAAAGAAAAACATCGAATATTTTTGTTTAATCGCTTTCATTCTTGACTAAAGCGAAAAAACAGACTAATATTTCGATGGGGATAGAACTACTCAGGCAGTTTCTGGAAACAGAACGCTGCCTGTTTTTTTTTGAACTTCATATCTCTATATAAATCTATATAACTAATCATTTGGTTCGTAAATTGGATTAGCTTCATCAAGCCAGGCTAATTTGGACTCTGCTTCCCAGAAGGATTTATTATTAAACAGCTTAGCTTTCAAGAAGCGTTTTTTGATTTGGTTAATATCAGAATCAGAATCTTCGTAGACA
>JAGAWH010000020.1 GCA_017941505.1 Faecalicoccus sp.
AGCAAAAAAGTCATATAAATATAAGAAAAGGGCTGAAAAAACCTCCAGTTAATTTTGGAGGTTTTTACACAGCCCCTTTTTGTCTGTTACCAGGAACCTTCAGAACCACCGAAGGTATCTCCGTCATCGGATGTAAAGGTTGTGCTTGAATCTGAGTCCCTGTCATCATCCGGATCTCTGTGTCTGGTTTTGGTGATTTCATTGTGTAAGAATTGATCGCTTTGACGGGTTAAATTAAAACTGCTTCGATTAATATAATTGGCTGCTGCCACCTGGGTATGAACCGATTTCAGATTGCTCTTTTTAATAGAACCGATTCCAAGAGCAGCTAAAACACCGCCGACTACCGATACAATACCATCAAATATGTATTGGAAAATACCTTTTGATTCTTTTTCATCCGGAAGATCTTCTTCCTTTAAAATGGTTTCACATTCATTGGCATAGTTATCAATCGCAAGATAATAATCCTCTGCTTTTAGATAAAAGGATAAGTCTTCTCCCATACGCTCCAATACGCTGTCATGGAACAGATTGATGATTCCTTCACCGTGGGTCGCAAAGCCATATTTATGGTCATCCATTGCCAGTAAAAGAATAATTCCATCACGGTCGGTACCTATACCGTAGTTATGGGCGTTGAAATAATTGGCTGCTTCCCGTTTAGCGGAGGCTCCATATATAGTGTCGCAGGTATAAACAACCACATCACAATTGTATGTATCGGAAATGGATTCCAATTTTTCTTCTAATTCAGCTTCTTCCTCGCTGGATAAGATATCAGCCTCATCCACCAGAAGCGGTGTCCCTAAATCACGGGCAAAGACAGGTACAGCCGGAACAAGGAAAAGTAATAATACAATCCAAATTTTACTGAGCTTTTTTAACATCTTCTATCACCCCTAACTAAAGAACACCAGCATGATAATAAAGATGACAATAGCGCATGGAATGGCTGTTTTTACAACATAGGAGAAGAATGCGGCATTATCTGCAGGCAGATTACCGACAAATTTTCCGGTTTGACCATTCATCGCAAATTGGTAGTGTTCATCATTCCATGTTGTGTTGAGAAGCCATACAGGATAGAGCACATAGTATGGTCTTACTCTTTTTATGGAAATATTTTCCCGCATCGGGGTTGTGGCTGCATATTGGCTCAGGGATTCCCGGAAGACATCCCTGGTTGAGTTTTGGATTCGTTCCTGAATCAGTTCCTGGCCTTTTTCCTGGCTGATGTCATAGCGGTTGGCATAATATCCGGCCAAAAAGGCTTTTTTGAAGGATTCGGCATCTTTAAAATCATATGGCTCAATGGATTCCATCAAGGCAGTATCCATATGACTGGAGGCTTTACATGGAATTTTTTCATAATCTACATCTCCGGTACGAACGACATCAAAGTGATTGGTTTCGGTATAATCATATTCGCTGTCGCTCCATGTACGCACAATTGTTCCATCGTATTCCATATCGCCTTCAACCGTTAGATCATAAACCCAGAACGGTACATATACCCCTTTGATTTCATCAATATGGTTTTCATCCTTGAAAACAGAAGGTAGGAAGGATTTTCCTTCTAAATGTTTAAAATAAGACTGTTTGGCTTCCTGTTTTGACTTTTTAAATGGAATCACATAGTCCGGTCTTAAGCTGCCGGAGAAGGTTGCGTTCATCACAACCGGACTGGAGCAGAACGGGCAGGTAGTTGCACCGGTTGTGGCATCGGTCATAATCTCACCGCCGCAGGACTTGCAGGTGTAGACAACCAGATTGCCCAGTTCTTCTTTTGACCATTCATTTTGGACGGTCTGTGGCTGCTCTTGTGGATGCAGGGCATTGTATTGGTCAATTGAAAGAATCGTATCGCAATACGGACATTTTAACTTTTGTGTCGCTGCATCGAACTCCATTTTTCCACCGCAGGAAGGACATTGAAATTCAGTTAGATCTTTCATGTGTAATTCCTTTCTTTGTTGATTACTTTTATTTTACACAAAATGAGAGTGTTCGGCACACAATCTTCATGAATTCTTCAAGGCAAAAACAATCCTTCATGTTATAATTTTGGTAAGTTTACATGAACAGTGCGTTTCCTATGAACAAAGATAAATTAAAACGCAGCACAAACATAATAATTTGAAAGAGGGAGAGAATTTAAAAGACAAAACAGAATCATTTTTTTATTTGTCATCGTAAGATGACCTGCTGAATGAAATGGAATGGAATGCGATATTGGAGGCAAAAATGAAGGTCGTATTGAAAAATCTGACAAAAAAATTCCCAAACCGCAATAAGAAGATTAAAGATGATGTGATTGCGGTGAACAATTTTGACTTTGAGATTCCCGATGGAAAACTAATTGGATTATTGGGACCATCCGGATGCGGTAAAAGTACTACGTTAAACTTAATTTGTGGTCTACAAAGCCCATCCAGCGGGAAAATCTATTTTGGTGATCGAGATGTAACAGATCTTCCACCGGAAAAAAGAGGCGTCGGTCTGGTATTCCAGAACTATGCGTTATACCCACATTTAACAGTTCGTCAAAACATTACTTTCCCATTAGAAAATCTAAAAGGGGACAAGAAGATGACCAAGGAAGAGATGAACCAGAAGGCAGAAGAGGCAGCTGCACTAGTTCAAATTGACCAGTTAATGGGCAGACGTCCGAAAGAATTATCCGGTGGTCAGCAGCAGCGTGTAGCGATTGCCCGTGCTCTGGTTAAAGTTCCTGATGTGCTTCTATTAGATGAGCCGTTATCCAATCTGGACGCAAGATTACGTCTGCAGACTCGTGAAGAAATTCGTAGAATTCAGCGTGAAACCGGTGTTACAACCATCTTTGTTACGCACGACCAGGATGAGGCAATGTCAATCTCCGATCAGATTGTCGTAATGGAAGCCGGTGTTGTCCAGCAGATTGGAAAACCGCAGGATGTATATGATCATCCGGTAAACTTATTTGTTGCCAAGTTCTTGGGAACACCGCCGATTAACGTATTCAGCGGCAGTGTAAAAGATGGCAAATTGTACATCGGTGAAGACTGTGTCATGGATGTTGGTGATGTAGCGGACCAGGATGTTACTGTAGGTATCCGTCCGGAAGGATTTATTCTGGATGAAAGCGGTCCTTTGAAATGTAAGATGACCGCCGTTGAAGTTATGGGTCGTGATGTCAGCGTAGTATCGACACATGAGGCATCCCAGAATTTAACCATCCGTTCGATCATTCCTTCTGATTCCAAGGTGAAGGCATCGGATGAATTTGTTCGCTTCTCGTTGAAGCCATATAAGGTTCATCTATTTGATGCGGCAACCAATAATAGTATTCCGTTTCAACAATAAGAGGGAGAGACTATATGGAACAGAAAAGTAAGAAAGGATGGCTGTACCTCTTACCGGCAATGGTATTCCTGGGAATTTTCATGGTATATCCATTGATTGATGTATTTGTATATGCGTTTGAGGAACAGTTTAACTTCGCGTCTCAATCCTATACGGGCATTGGTACTTTTAACTTCTCTTATGTATTACATGATCCGTATTTTATGCAGGCAGTAAGAAATACCTTTATTCTAGTTATTATCACGGTACCTTTATCAACCGGAATTGCCCTGTTGATTTCGCTAGGACTAACGTCCATTCAAAAGCTGCGCGATCTTTATCAAACGATTTATTTTTTACCATATGTGACCAATACTTTGGCCATCGGTCTGGTATTTATGATCATGTTTAAGAAAACGCCGTACAGCGATGGTATGGTCAATATGCTTCTGAATATGTTTGGGTCCAATTCCATCGACTTTATCGATGGTCCTTATTGGGCAAAGATGTTTGTGTTATGTTTCTATACCATCTGGGTCGTTATGCCGTTTAAGATTTTGATCCTTACCAGTGCATTAATGTCTGTTAACCAGGATTACTATAATGCAGCTAAGGTAGATGGAACCGGCAGATGGAGAATCTTTACCAAGATTACACTGCCGATGATATCGCCATCGATCTTCTATTTGATCATTACCGGATTTATCGGTGCCTTTAAGGCATATGCGGATGCGGTCGCTCTGTTTGGAACGGATCTGAACGCCGCCGGTATGAATACCATTGTAGGTTATGTATATGACATGTTGTATGGAAACAGCGGTGGATATCCATCGTATGCATCAGCAGCGGCATTGATTCTGTTTGCGATTGTTATGACCATTACGGTGATCAATATGATCGTTCGCCGCCGACATGTATATATGTGAGGTGTTTAACATGAGTGCAAATAAAGATATCATTCGGGAAAAGAAAGAGGGAAATGAAAAAAGAAGAAAGATTATCATCTATATTCTTTTGACAATCTGGGCTTTGATGGTCCTGTTCCCGTTCTATTGGATGGTTTTAACCTCTTTGAAAAGCTACAGCGCTTATAACTCAGAGTTTATCCCGCAATTCTTCACGACATCGCCAACCCTTGAGAATTATCATACCGTATTTACATCAGTACCTTTATTACAGTATTTGACAAACACGGTTATCTTTACGGTATTTACGACTGCTGCGATGCTGGTGGTAACCGTTTTGGCAGCATATGCCTTTGCCCGTATTGAATTTAAGGGTAGAGATACGATGTTTATGATCTTTCTGGCATTGATGATGATTCCTAATGAACTGGTAATTATCACCAACTTTGTAACGATTACGAACTGGAATATGCGAAATACCTTTATGGGTTTGATCTTACCGTCAATCACATCGGTATTCTATATTTATCTGCTGCGTGAAAACTTTGCGCAGATACCGGATTCGCTCTATTATGCAGCCAAGGTAGATGGAACCTCGGATTTGAAATATCTGACCCGTGTTATGATTCCGATCTGCCGGCCGACTATTATCACAATTACGATTCTAAAAGTCATTGAATGTTGGAACAGTTATGTATGGCCGCGTTTAATTACCGATAATGAAGCGTATTTCCTGGTATCCAACGGTATTCAGGCGATTCGTGAGAATGGTCTTGGAAGAGAAAACATTCCTGCGATGATGGCTGCAGTTGTGATTATCTCGATTCCTTTGATTATTTTATTCCTGGCTTTCCATAAAAAGATCATGGAAGGTGTTTCCCGTGGAGGTACCAAAGGATGAGAAGACTATTCAAATTATGTCTTGCCGGCTTTATGTGTTTGATATCCATCTGCGGATGTCACGGAAAGAGCTCGATGGCAGGCTTTACGGTTCCGGAAACCTTTGATGAAAGCCGACAATATGAAATTAGTTTCTGGGCCAAGAATGACACCAATAAAACACAGGTTGCGATTTATAAAAATGCCATCAGTGAATTTGAAAAGATGTATCCCAACATCAAAGTCAACATGAAGTTGTATACGGATTACGGAAAAATCTACAATGATGTCATCACAAATATTTCCACCAATACAACTCCGAATATCTGTGTAACTTATCCGGACCATATTGCGACATATATGACCGGAGCTAATACGGTAGTTCCGTTAGATGATTTATTTGAAAATGAAAAGTATGGACTGGGTGGAAGTGAATTAAAATTCGATGGTCCTTCTAAAAAGGAAATCGTACCGGAGTTTTTGGATGAATGCATTCTGTCGGATAACCATTATGCCGTTCCGTTTATGCGCTCTACCGAAGCTCTTTATATCAACAAGACTTATGTAGAACAACTGGGATTTCAGATTCCGGATATTGTGACATGGGATTGGATCTGGCAGGTTTCTGAAGCAGCTACCGCAAAAAATCCGGATGGAACATATGTATTGAACGGACAGAAAGTACTGCTGCCGTTTATTTACAAGTCCACCGACAATATGATGATCCAGATGTTGAAGCAGAAAGATGCCGGTTATTCATCGGATACAGGTGAAGTTGAAATCTTTAATGATACAACCGAACAGATTTTATTTGATGTAGCTAAGCATGCTTCAACAGGTGCCTTTACGACATTTAAGATTTCCGGATATCCGGCAAACTTCTTAAATGCCGGTCAATGTGTGTTCGCAGTGGATTCCACTGCAGGTGCAACATGGATGGGTACCGATGCTCCATTATGCGATATTCCGGCCGATAAGATCGTCCCGTTTGAAACAGCTATCCGACCGATTCCGCAATATGATGCATCCAATCCTCAGATGATCTCTCAGGGCCCGAGTATCTGTTTATTCAACAAATCTGACCCACAGGAAGTTCTGGCATCCTGGATGTTTGTACAGTACTTGATTTCTAATGATGTACAGATTCCTTATGCCCAGACCGAAGGCTATGTTCCGGTAACCGAAAAAGCACAGAAAGATGTTGCTTATCAGGACTATTTAGCACAAGCCGGAGCCGATAATGATGAGCACTATATCATTAAAATTGAAGCTTCTAAGCTTTTGATGGAGAATACCGAAAATACATTTGTGACACCGGTATTTAACGGAAGTACTTCGCTTCGTGATGCGGCAGGTTCTATGGTAGAGACTGCAACAAAGGCTGCCAGAGGCGGCAAGACGGTCGATTCTGCGTATGTACAGAAGATTTATGATAATGTTACATCGCTGTATCATCTGGACTCCATGCAGTCAACTGCAGGAAGCGATGCGTCTGCCAAAGATTTAGGACCGTTACCATCGACTTCTAAGATCCTGTTAGGAACGCTGGTTGCGGTTTGGATCCTGCTTGGAATTTATGCGTTCCGGGAGTATAAACAGAAGAAAAGTTCAGCCTCTAATTGAAAAAATCAGGGCTAAATTGTATGATTAATTTGCATATAATACATATGATCGAATGATCAAAGGGAGAAAAACACATGAAAAAATTTGCGATTGCGTTTGCGCTTGTCTCTGCGATGGCGCTTGCCGGATGTGGTTCCAAAACGGAATCTGAACCTGCTGAAACCAAACCAACTGAACAGGAAAGCGTTGCCGACACTGAAAAATCTGAAGGTGTAATGACTTATAAGGAGTACATGGATGCAGCTGTTGGTGATGAAGTTGTAGTTGAAGCTTACGTTCAGGCTCACCAGGGCTGGTGGGACGACAACGGCCAGGGTAAGGTTACCGTTTATCTGCAGGATGCAGATGGTGCTTACTTTGCCTATGAAGTAAAGATGGATGAAGCTGAAGCTGAAAAGTTAACGCAGGGAACAAAAGTTAAAGTTACCGGCGTTAAGACAGAGTGGAGCGGAGAAATCGAAATCGGTGCTGATGAAATGGGTAATGGACCGACTATCGAATTCGAAGATGGCTACTATGTAGCGGAAGCATTGGATGTTACAGACCTGTTAGGAAAAGATGAATTAATCGATCATCAGAACCAATATGTAGCGTTCAAAGGCATGACTGTAGAAGCAGCTAACGATGCAGGTGATGCATATATGTATAACTGGGATGGATCAGGAACTCAGGGCGATGACTTGTATTTCAAAGTTTCTGTAAATGGCGAAACGTATACATTCACAGTTGAATCTTATCTTTGCGGTAAGGATACCGACGTTTATAAAGCAGTTGAAGGCTTAAAAGTCGGTGACGTTGTAGATTTAGAAGGCTTCTTATATTGGTACGAAGGAGCTAACCCTCATATCACATCTGTAACAGTAAAATAAGACTTGATTCAGGAAGGAGAAATCCTTCCTTTTTTTTATCTCTGTTTCCTATTTATCGTATATGGAACTGAACAGGTTTTGTGGTTTGATAGCATATATGCTATCATGAGGAGGAAAATCAGAGATTATCGATTATTTAAAGAGAGAGGGAGTAAAAAATGAAAACTTGGAAAGATTATAAAGAATATGTTAAGTCAATAGACAGTCAAAATAGAATTGAGATGGAAAATATGGAAAGTATGGCTATGATTATCGAAGCTATTATCGATCGAAGAAACATTATGGGCTATTCTCAAAGAGATTTGGCTTCTATGTGTGATCTTCCTCAATCTACTCTGGCAAGAATTGAAACATTTAAGACTACTCCGAATGTATTGACACTATTAAAAATCATGAAACCGCTTGGATTAACATTAACGGTTAAGACAGTGAATTCAAACGTTCTAAAGTAGCGTGTTACAGATTTTATTTAAGAAAAATAAATATTTTTTTAAAATGGTAGTATATTAGAGGTATAATAGGAGTGAATTCTAATATGAAACGATTATTTATGAATGTTTTATTGGCTTCATCCATGGCAGTGGGAAGTGCCGCTTTTGCTTCTAATGTACAGGCTAAGGAAACGGCACCCCTGATCGTGACTGTTTCTAAAGCTGATTTAAGTGATATCATGGATATGAAGGTCGTTGATCAAAAGGGCAAGAAGGTAAACTTAAAAGACTTAGTAGCTGAAAATGATGTTACTTTATTGAATTTCTGGGGTACATTCTGCTCTCCGTGCACTGAGGAAATGCCAATCCTGGATAAATTAGCTAAAAAGTATGAAGACCAGGGATTTGGTGTTATCGGACTATGCGTAGATGTTGCCGATGAAAAGGGAAAGCTCGATAAAGATGAGCTTGAAGCGGTAGATGATATTTTGGATACAACCAAGGTTACATATCCAATCGTATATCCGATGCCAAATATGCAGTCAAAGTTAAAACTGGGAATTTTCCCAACTACATATTTTGTGGACAAAAAGGGCAATGCGATTACCGATGCGATTTACGGTTCCAAAGACAGCGAAGGCTGGGAAAAGGAAATTAAAAGCTGTTTGAAAAAAGTAAAATAAACTGTTTGGAGACAAATAAATGAAAAAATTATTGAAATTATTATTGGCTCTATCACTCTGTATGGTTTCCGGGTGTGGATCAAATACCGGACAGCAGCCTGCCTCTGATTCAGACAAGACTACCGAAAGTGATGGAAAAGAAAATTTAGGACCTTTCACGAATGTGGAAGAAGATGGCGTAATCAATGCGCCGACCATGGGATTAAAAATCACTGTACCGGAAGAGCTTCGCCATGAAGACACGCGTTGGGCGCTCAATGGTACGATCATGGAGGAGATGGCCACAGCTGTTATTACAATTACGGATAAAGATGGTAACTTACCAGATAATCCTTCTACATACTTATCCATCATGGGTACAAGAAATGAAGCTGATTTAAATGCGATGGCTCCTCAGCTTGGCATTTCGGCAGAGGATATCCACTATATAGGAACGAATAAAACACTTTATTACTATGTCATTAATACTTCCGATCTATATGAAAGAGATCCAAACTACTATGAAGAACAAATATTCCCGGATATGACAGAGGAAGAAAAAGAGGATTTCTTTATAAAGATGAAGGAAGCTCCGGCTTTTGTGGATAATATAGAGATCTTGGATTTGACCTTACCGGAACCGGTATTGCCGGAAGGTATCGATCCTAAAGAATTGATGGATATGATGGTAGAGGATTTTGAAGGCAATCAAGTTCGCTTAGGTGATTTAGTTGCCAAAAATAAAGTAACCATGTTGAACTTCTGGTCTACGTTCTGTGGAGCATGTAAACAGGAATTACCTTGGTTAGATTCGCTGGATAAGAAATATAAGGATCAGGGATTTGGTATTGTAGGTATCTGTCTTGATATTGTGGATACAGATGATAATTCGATCATTGAAGAAAAGTTTGAACTCGGTAAAGCTGTTTTGGAAGATGCTGAAGTGGCATACCCATCCGTATTTGCGGATAAAGAGATGATTGAATTTGTACATATTAATACCTATCCGACAAGTTATTTCGTAGATTCTGAAGGTAATATCATAGGACAATTGATCTTAGGTGCCAGGTTGGAAGAGTATTGGGTTCCAATCATTGAAGAAAAACTGGCAGCTGTAAATCAATAATTGATCTTTTTGCAGGGAAATTTATCCCTGCTTTTTGTTTTGTCGTATCTCAAATTAGGAGGTACATTATGAAGATACTAAAAAAACTATTATTGATTTTGATGATTCTGACAGGATGCAGGGTAGAAACACTTACTCCTGTAGAAGGTTTTGATTTGATCATGGAACAGGCTGCCGGGGCACAGAAAAAAGATGATTTTAAGGCCTTTCAATCTCTTTATACAGAGAAAAGTGATGCATCTATTATCAAGCAGGATTATGAATTGGATTATGCGGCATTTGAAAGGTACGATAAGAAATTAGTTTCGGTGATCGAACAGATCGACAACAATTATTTGCTGGCATGTTCTCATTATTCAGTCAAAAACGGAAGTGTAGATCAAATGACGTTTACTGTTGTATTGGAAGAAGAGGGAAATAACTGGAAATTAAATTATGATCCGCAGGTTGTACAAAAATTAAACGCTAAACTGGTGGAAGATGCTTATCCTAAAGAGATGTTGGAAACGGAAAAGGCAGTTACCTTTGATGCTCCGTTTTTCTATCTGGATCAAAATGCCGTATATGAAGGCTGTGTTCAGACATCGATATTAAATCTATGGGAAAAGGATCAGATGTATTGCCAGATATGGGTTACCAACGGATATGACTATGATATTGAGCTTAAGCAGATGAATATCCGGGTAATGGATACGGAATACGGAATGCTGGCAGATGATACCATAGAAATCAAAAAAAGTCTGAAAGCAGGCAAATCCAATGTATGGATTTTACCAATTCAGACTTTACAGAATATTGAGTGGACCGATGTCGGTGTGGATTATTCCTTAGATTGGGAACAAATCGTATCCCCTGCTAAATAGCCGGTAGACCATGCAATCTGCAGGTTATATCCACCTGTTTGTGCATTTACATCCAATAGTTCACCGGCCACTTTTAAACCCTGAATGGACTTGATTTCCATCGTGGAAGGGTTCACTTGATGAATATCGATACCGCCGTGTGTGATCATAGCTTCATTAAAACCGCGATATCCCGTGATGGGAAAAGAAATATTTTTTGCGGTTTCAACAAGCGCCTTTCGATTTTCCTTTGTGATGGAATGGGCCGGTGTATCCGGATTGATGTTACATTTTTTTAAGAGGGATGCACTTAAACGCTTTGGTAAGAAAGCAGTTAAGATACCGGATATTTTACGGTTGGGTGTCTCCTGAAATTTTTCCAGCATATTCTTTTCAAATTGTGATGCATCCATGTCCGGAAGGGTATCCATATGAATTGTCCATTCCTGCTTCCGGTCCATGAGATTGGATAAATTGATCACAGCCGGACCGCTGATTCCATAATGGGTATAAATCATATCTCCTCTGTATTTATATTTCTTTTTTCCGCTTATGCAGTGAATCGAAACATCGTGCATGGATAATCCCTGTAAGGCCGTAATATCCATGTCATTTGTTTCAAGACCGGTAAGTGCCGGATACAAAGGAGTAATCTTAATTCCTGCTTCTTTACACCATTTATAACCGTCTCCGGTGGAACCGGTTGTCGGATAACAGAGCCCTCCGGTACAGAGAATCACGGTATCAAAGGTATACGTATCTTTTTGTGTGATTAACCCTTTACAGATTTTGTCTTCTATCATCAACGAAGTAACAGCCTCGTTACAATGGATATCTACTCCGTTTTTGTATAATAGGGAAGCCATTGCCTCTAGCACAGTGATTGAAGCATCGGATGTGGGAAAGATCCTTCCGTTATCTTCTTCTTTGACAGGACATTGGTTTTGGAGCAGCAGCTTCATCATATCCTGAGAGGAAAAAGAAGACAAAGCACGATATAAAAATTTGGAATTTGAGTTCACATGCCTGAGAAAGGAATCCATATCACAGTTGTTGGTCACATTACATCTACCGTTTCCCGTAATCAACAATTTCTTTCCCAATTGTTTGTTTTTTTCAAATAAAGTCACTTTATTTCCATGGAAAGCCGCTCTGTAAGCAGCCATCATTCCGGCAGGTCCACCGCCGATAACACCGATTTTTTGCATAATAAAATCCTTTCGTGGTAACGGTAACATCATATCATATTCAGAATATTGGTTGACTAATCTTTGTATTTTATGATAATAAGAGTGAATGAGGTGAAATTATGAAGTTATTAAAAGGTATGTTCACGTGTATGGTGTGTACTTCTTTGTTGGTGGGATGCTCTTCAAAAAAAGAAACCGTTGAAGAAACACAGGAAACAGTAGAAGAAAAGAAAACCGTTTTAAGTTCAGTAAAAACCAGTTTTGATAAAAAAGAATTCAGCGAAGACCCGACAGTAGAAATGTATTATGTATTGCCGGTGATTGAAGATGATCAAGATGTAGCTAAATCGATTAATAAGGTTTTAGAAAGTGATCTTGAAGCGTATCAGAAACAGCTCACAGACGTTGAAAGCGTTCTTTCTTCTATGCCGCTTTACGGCATGGCGGAGGCATCGGATGTTGTAACATCCCGTCCTTCAAAAAACGGTGACGGTATTCTATCTTTGCGCTATTTGGTGAAGAAATCTTTACCGGAAGTACAGGAATCCTATGAGTACGGTATGACTTTTGATCTGTTGACAGGCAGACAGCTGACATTAAGCGCAGTTTCTAAAAAACCGGAAGCTGAGTTAAAAACAGCAATTGAGGAAGCCGCAAAGAAATATGTTACAGAAGATTTGATGATGGAATACACCGGTGATATTCAATCTAAGGCAATGAAAGATATTTCTTTCTACATGACTACAAATACGTATATTGTCTGCTTTAAGCCGGGTGAGCTTACAAGCGATAATTCGGGTATCACTTTAGAATTTGATAAGGATTTTAATTTCCTTTTAGGTAAATCCCAGGATATGGAAACCATCAATCAGGCTATCATCAGCCCAGATGAAGACCAGGAAGAACCGGAAGAAACCGAGCAGGCTGACCAGCCAAAAGAAGAAACAAAGAAAGAAGAAACAGCTCCTGTAGATGATTTAACACCGATCACAACCGATCCGGATGAATGTGTGAAAAACGGCGGTACCTGGTCAGAGGCACTGGGCGGATGTGAATATCCAATCGGAGGATCAAGAGTTTAAAGATGTCGCAAGACATCTTTTTTGTGACATTTGTGTGACAAAACCTTTGTTAAGATAGGCACGTAATAAAACTTAGAGGAGATACAACAATGAATTCTAAATTAAATACCATTATTTTTGGATCTGCCACAGTAGCAGCACTTATCTTATCAACAGGTACTACCGTATTTGCCCAGACAAATACACCGACGCATGCTAAGAATGATTTCAAGATTGTCGGAAAGTATGATGAACCGATTTGTACCGACAAGGATGAATGTGAAGCAACCGGCGGTACATGGTCCGAGAATTTGGGCGGATGTGAATATCCGATCGGCCCAAGATATTAAAATAGAAGATAGCGCAAGAAGGGGTTTTATAGTCGTATGCGACCAAAGGGCAGTACTTTCGGTACTGCTTTTTGTGTGTGACATTTGTGTGACGAAACGAATATTAAGATAAACCCGTAAAAACGAGGAGAACACAAAATGAAGAAAATAGTGAATAAATCAATTTTTTTTAGCAGCGATGGCAGTTACTTTGATTTTATCTGAAGGATCTGCTGTATTTGCCTTAACGAATACACCGGCGCATATTAAGAGCGATTTCAAGATTGTAGGAAAGTATGATGAACCAATCTGTACCGACAAGGATGAATGTGAAGCAACCGGCGGTACATGGTCCGAAAACTTGGGTGGATGTGAGTATCCAATCGGCCCAAGATACTAAAGAAAACATCTTTACAGCATTCGCTTGAAACAGCGGTGACTGCATAGATGACGATCTGATACGTCAGCAGCATTTTAGGATGCTGCTTTTTGTATTTTACCCTGCGTTTTATGCCACTTAGGTGGATATGCGATACACAATTTTATATTTCATGTATGATGTTGCCAACAAAGAAAGGAGCTCTTTACATGAAGGTAACAGTTGAACTCTCTGATAAATGTAAGGAACCTTATGCAGTGATGTACACCGATCGGATGACTGATTCGATTCAGCGTATTATGGATGCCGTTGGTCTGGAAGATACCGTAATCACCGCATATCAAAATGAGATAAATATCGTGATACTGCAGCCCAAAGATATCTATATGATTCGAATTGAAGATAAGGATACGATTGTTTACGGTGCAAAAGAAAAATATCGTTCCCGCAAGAGATTATATGAATTAGCCGATCTGCTGGGAAAACAATTTATGCAGATATCCAAATCTACGCTGATAAATCTTTCCTATATGGATAGTATTGAACCGGGCTTTGCCGGAACCATGTTATTAAAAATGAAAAATGGATCTAAAGATTATGTTTCGAGAAAATATCTTCCGGAATTTAAAAAATATCTGGGATTGTAGGAGGTGAGTCAAATGAAAGAAACAATAAAGGATTTAATAAAAAGTGTATTAATCAGTATCGGTATTGCGATGACAATATTCTGCATTGTCGGAATTGTTTATGATGTAAGGTATGGAGGTCATTTTGAATTGAATGATTATTCTTTTACCAAAATGATTATAGGCTGTGTGGTTGTCGGACTTGGATTTGGGATTCCTTCGATTGTATATAATAATGATAATCTGCCAAGACCCATCCAGACAGTTATTCATATGTCAATCGGCTTGAGCGTTTATACAATTACTGCCTATGCAGTTGGCTGGATGAAAGGACTATCCAAAAGTAAAGGTATTCTTGTATTATTAGGAGCATTTACAGTGGCATTCTTAATATGGTATGGGTTCATGCGGTATTATCGCAAAGAAGCTCAAATTCTTAATCAAAGAATTCAGATGATGAAAAAATAAGTGATGGCAATTGTTTAGGGAAAGGGATTCTTTCAAAACCTTCAAAAAGTACAGTCAGAAATAAAACAATTATTTTTTTTCATTGTGACATTAGTGTGATATTTGGAGTGATAGTATATGCCCGTACAAACGAGAACGGAAACGTTCGGGGAGGTATGAAAGATGAAAACATTAAAAGCTTTAAAGGCAGTGTCTGCTGCCGCAATTGCAAGCTCTATATTTATGGCACCTGCCTATACGGTATTTGCCGAAGAATCGGTTGAACAACCGACCGTAGAAACTGCAAACGTTTCAAAAATGGTATTGGCTTACAATGCCAACGGAGGAAGTGCTGCTCCAAAAGCACAGAGTGCCCAAGCAGAGGCAATCGTAACAATCAGTGCAAATCAGCCGAAAAGAAACGGATTTGTGTTTATGGGATGGTCAGAAGATCCGAATGCAGATCCAAACGGCGGTTTACTGCATGGCGGTGAGACTTACCTGTTAAGCCATAACGCAACTTTATATGCTATATGGCAGCCAGCTGAAGTAAAAGTAGTTGAAGAAACAAACGAACCTGCTGCCAATGAAGCAGAAACAAATGAACCGGCTGCCAATGAAGCAGCAGTCAGCTTCCAGGTAATGTTTGATGCACACGGTGGATCTATGAGCTATGATCATGCCGACAGTGATGAAAACGGAAATGTAGTACTGCCGGATGAAAAGCCAATTAAATTTGGAGCTAATTTCATCGGCTGGGCAACAGATCCGGAATCCGGAAATGTAGTATATCAGCCGGGTGATTCCATCACATTAGACAATGACATGAAATTGTATGCTGTATGGGAAACATTTGCTCCGACAGTGACTTATCAGCTTATGTTAGATCCGCACGGTGGAAGCATGTCAATCCATAGTGTTACTTCTGATGAAAACGGAAATGTAGTATTACCGGATGAAAAGCCGGTTAAAGATGGCTTTAACTTCATCGGTTGGGCAGCTGATCCGGAATCCGGTAACGTTGTACATCAGCCGGGTGATTCCTTCACTATTGAAAGTGATATGAAATTATATGCTGTATGGCAGCAGGTAAAGCCGGAAGTACATGTAAACTTATACTTTGATGCTAACGGCGGTGTTGGCGGACCGACATCCATTGCGACAAATGCAGATGGAACTGTAACAATCCCGACATTAATTCCGGTAAAAAATGGATTTAAATTTATGGGATGGTCAACAGATGCCAAGGCCACTAAGGCAATGTACGGTGTAAACCAGACATTGACATTAAATTCTGATTTAAAGCTGTATGCAGTATGGGAAGCTGATAAGAAAGTCAATACCGGTGTTGAAAACAACATGATGATGTACCTTGGCTTAGGTGGAATTGCTGCTCTGGCAGCCAGTGCATTAGCTGTATTAAAAAGAACAAATAGCTAATCGATCAAAGTGCAGTCTCAAGTGAGGCTGCCTTTTTTTCATCTCAATTTTAGATGACATGTGACAGTTTTGTGATAAAGCCTTTGTTAAGATGTGCGTGTTAAAAGAACAGATAGTTCTAAGGAGATACATTAATATGAAAACAATTAAGAAATTGATAAATGCATTCTGGAGCAATGTAGAATTACTTAACAGCTTATATCCCGGATATATTCAAATGAGTGATTTCTCTGATTATCCGGCTGTTCAGGTTTACCCATACTAGAAGGGATATGAATATGAATCTTAAAAAAATAACGGATATAATAATAATTTTCTTTCTGGTAGCACCATTGTTTGCGAAATCTATAAATGAAGTAAATCAAATTCCAACCCCTGTAGAATACCGCTAGCCGGTATTCTTTTTTTTGTGTGTCGGGCATGGCACATCTCTAGTTGGTGAAAGTCCAACCGCAGGTAGTTACCGCCAAGCGTAGTGAACCCCAAGTGGAAGACAGTGATGTCCAGATGAAGGAAGGGGCTAGCAAAACTTCCGAGCCTACGAACAG
>JAGAWH010000206.1 GCA_017941505.1 Faecalicoccus sp.
CCCAGCGGTACCGGTAAGACTACGCAATACCGCTTATGGAGAAATATTGATACAACGGTAAGAATGATCAATGGGGATAAGCCGATCCTTGAAAATCGCAACAATCAAATTATTGCGCACTCTTCTCCATGGAATGGAAAAGAAAAATATGGGGCTGCCGGTATATCTGTCCCGCTTAAGGCAATCATTCTTTTGGAACAGGGAATTGACAACAAGATTCAACATATATCCGGTTTTGATGCCGTCATCCCTTTATTTACTCAATTTATTGCGTATGCCTACAATACTTCTATTTTGGAAAAGGAAGCATTCTTTCTTGATAAAATGTTAGATGCAGTTCCTGTATGGAAGCTTATGAATAAAGGCGATATCGATTCCGCAGTATTGACGCACAATACATTGGAGGCTTATTATGGCTTATAAGATACGAGATGGAGTCATATTAGTTTTAATACAGGATGTATATCTTATTGTTTCATGCAGTTCATGTTGGGATGAATGCCCATATATTACTGAAACCAATGAAATGGGAGCTCTGATTTGGAATGAGCTCAAGAATAAAAAAGAAGTTTACGAGATTGTAGATAGAATCCTGGATGAATATGATATAAAAGATAAAGCACAAATAGAACAAGATGTGAATCAATTCATTAAAAATATGATAGAATCAAAGTATCTGATAAAGGAGGAATGATCGTAATGAAAAATAAAAAAGTTATTATCATCATTGCAGCACTTTTGTTAGCTGCTTTGTGTGGATTTTTAGTTTTCGGCAATAAACAACAGGAAGAAACTGTTCCGGAAGGTGGTTTACAGTTAGGTTTGACCGAGGAAGAAAAAGAAGACTCAAAAGATAAAGAGGATTCCAAGAAAGAAGATTCTGAAAAGAAGGATGAAGAATCTAAGGATGAATCGAAAAAGGAAGACTCCCAGGGAAATACACAGGGAGGAAGTAATTCTTCTTCGGATACCCAGACAGAAGAGAATACAATTCCGGAAGGCGGCCAGGCTGTTGATAACGGAGATGGATCGGTCACAATTATCATTAATGATGATGAGGATACCTTTGGCTTATAATGGAATCCTATCTTGAATTATTACATCTTCTGGAAGGATTTGTACATGGACATAAACCGGATATACGAAAAGATGCGAACTTCTCTAAAATCTATAAACTAAGCAATATTCATTCGATTACAGGTGTTGTAGGATACATGTCTTATCAATATCCTTCTTTGATTCCAAGCCCATGGAAAGAAAAGTTTGAATATGATTCCGCAGCTTCTGTCGGGATCATGTCCTTAAAAATGGAGCAGCTCAAAACAATTGAAAAAATATTTGAATCGCAGGGTATTTCCTATCTTCTTTTTAAGGGGGCAGTGATCAAAGATGTTTATCCAGTACAAGAGCTTCGTACTTTTGGAGATATTGATTTGTTGATTCATCCGGAAGATAGAGATAAAGTAAATTCATTGTTTATAAAGAATGGGTTTGTGTGCACGGAAAACTGGGAACCGGTATACTCGTATCATAAATCAAAGTCTATCTATGAGGTGCACACGGAACTTCTTGATACACAGGTAGCTAAGTGCAATATATTCTTTAAGGACAATACGTGGGAGTGTGCTGTTCCTCTGACAAAGTACCGATATACATTTACCGATGAATATCATTTCGTATATCTGATGACGCATCTTGCCAAACATGTAAAAGGATCCGGTGCCGGAGTTAGGATGATTCTGGATCTAGCCTTAATGATTGAAAAACGTAATCTGGATTTTGAATGGATTGAATCTGTATTGAAGATAACGGGATTGACTTCATTTTCAAATTATATCTTTGCGTTTCTGTCTGAATATCTGAATTGCGATGTGCCGATGGATTATGAAATTCCGGAAGATTTATCTTTGTTTATGGAATACATCATGGAGGCTGGAATCTTTGGGAAAGATGGACGTGATATGGGAGTAGCGGCTTTAAAAACATCCAAAAGCTCCAAGTATTCACAGATAGTACGTTACATCTTTCCTAAGGCTGAAACCATATCTTCCAGATATACCTACCTTCAAAAACGTCCATATCTTTTGCCGGTGGCATGGGTCCATCGGGCAGTGATTACTGCCTCTCATACCGGACATCACATATCACGGGCTGTATCTATGGCAAAGGCGGATGAAAAAGAAGTAGATCGTTTAAAAAAGATGAATGAGAGTTTAGGTCTATGAAAGGAACATATAAAATCAAGCCATATTTTGATACCTATGTGGTATATGGAACAGGGGATAGCTCATGGAATCCCAAAGCGATGTTAGTGCTCAATGAAGTTGGGTACACGATCTTTACTTTGCTTGAAAAGAATGCTTCTGTAGAATCTATCGTAGATACATTAACCAACGAATATGATGTAACAAACGAAATAGCTTTAAACGATACCCTGGCATTTATTGAAATATTAAAAAAGAAGAATATGATTTAAAGAGTGTACGCCTCTAAAACTTGTGTTTTAGAGGCGTATTTTTTATGTGCTCAATTATAGGTGCTGAGTGTGTTTTTGATTACTTTGAGTAGTTAGTGGAATGATCTTTTTGAGAAATTAGATAAAAATCATTTGGTAGAAACCTTTTTAAATCACCCTTTTTTGTGTATAATGATAAAAGGAATAGGACAACATATAATAAATAGGATGTCTATACCGTTTATGTTTGTTCAATAATTATACAAGGGAGGGCATAAGAATGAAAGGAAAACGTATAATCTCTTCGTTATTGTCAATGGCGATGATCTTTTCTTTGAATGCCGGTATTTCATTTGCCGATGAAGTACCTGTAGAACAAGAGCCAATGGTAGAAGAGCAGCCTGTAGAGAATTCACCAATTGACCAAGAGCCTGTTGTCGAAGAGAGTCCTGTGATCGAAGAGAATCCGGTGATTGACCAAGAGCCGCAGGTTGAATCGGAAAAAGAGGAAAATCTGTATCCGGCACAAACCTTTACTAAGACAACACCGGATGGAAAGATTACCGTAGAAGTCACAGCACCGGAAGGAGCTTTACCTCAAGATGCTTCTATGAGAGTAGAAAATGTCAATCAATCTACTGTCAGTCCGTTAGTAGATCCTCTGGTTGATGGAAATATTGAATCTATCTCTGCAGTCGATGTGATATTTACCGGCAGTGATGGAAATATGATTGAACCGTTAACGGAGATCATTGTGAATATTAAAACCAATGAGCTTACTGCTGCAGATCGATATGAATTAGTTCATATTGATCAGGCATATGTAGCTGAAAATATTCCGGATGAAAAGGTCATTGGCATCAACAATACCGAAGCTACCTTTGCCACAGATGTATTCTCCATTTATGTGATCGTCAGTGTAACAGAGACAGGTGCAATTGATTTTGATCAGACTTTTGGATCAAACCATATCATTGTCAATGCACCGGATGGAGCCTTTGCTCCGGGTACGGAAATGGTAATTTCAAGCTGTGATGATAAAGATGTAGTAAATTCCATTATTTCTAAATATTCCAACAACAATGGAATTGAACTCTTTTTACTCGACATCAGCTTCTATAAAGATGGAGTAGAAGTTGAACCGGCATTACCGGTAAGTGTTACCTGGGAATCCGGTTATATTCAGGGATCTCAATCCGAAATTGTCCATGTATTGAATAATGGGAAAGTTGAAAATGTCAATGCTGCCATAAATGGTGGAACCGTTTCTTTTACTGCGGAAAGCTTTTCACCATATGGAGTTGTTACAATTCATCAAAATACCGTACCAGTTTCAAACTTTACTTTTCATCCAGCCAGTGCAGGACAGGGAATCACCGATGATATTAAATCCGGCAACATTGCGACAAATGCACCGCGCATTGAGGATTATGCCTTTGAAAAAGCGACTATTTCTGTATATGATGAGACAACGCAAAGATATAACGATGTAGAGGTAATCGAAGTAGGTGCTTTCAAACTTCAATACGATGATGGACGACCGGAAGAATATAATGTTTTCTACCGTACAGCTGAATCGATGCAGGTGACTGACATGATTGTATTGTTGGCAGAAGATGAAAAAATCACACTACATTATTCCAGTGCCCCATTACATGTTACTTATAAGATCATTTATGACGGAGTGGAATATACATTAACTTCTGAACAGATCATGAATAAAACTATCCCTGATGAGTTAAAAGCTGTATTGGGTGAAGATGGAGATAATGTGGTATTAAGCGGACCGGAAGTTATTGCGCAAAATCAGGCATATGAGTATGCGATTAATGTGAATGTTCCAAGAGGCTACAGTGCTTCTACTACACTCAATAATAGAAATTTAGGTGATTTAGGTGCGAATACAGAACCTACATATCAGGTATCCGGTGATGGAACCATTACCTCAAGCGGAGAATTGAAACTGAAGGATACCTATACAATTACGGCTTCAACGACCAATCAAACGGTTGTGATGAATCTTTCCAAGCGGGATAGCTTCACATTTGATGCTTCGTATTTCTTACGCACAAAGTATACGGGTGGATCAACAACAACCTATGGTGATAGCACTGTTTCTCCGGCATCTGCCAATGCCCGTATCACCGGTGATAGATCACTTTCAGCAGGTAAGAAAACATTTACAGGTAATACTGTAAGCTGGACATTTACCACCAATAACACGGAAAACAGTTCCTGGTGGTTAGATGCCTTAGAAATCAATGGAACTTCATTGAATGTTCCTTATGTAGGAGCGGGTCAGACGATCAGCGAACCGGTAGTAAAGACAACCGAATTACCAAGCGGAACTATCATTACTGTTTCACTCAATAGTGTTACCGGGTCGGGCAGGTCGGAACGAAGAACCTATACTGTTTCTGCTTCTAATGCATATGAGAATATTGTAATTTCAAGTGGTAATATTTATAACTCCAATAACTCTACCGAGATTATTCCGGAAGTATTGGATAATGTGAATTATCAGTTCTATGGATATACGACCAGTGATTATGCCAATGCGCATAATGGACTTGGATGGCAGAATTGGGTTGCCGGAAATCCAATTGCGGTTGGAGATTATGCTTCAACCGGTAACCGTTACAACTACAATATGTATGGCTACGACCAGGCTGTTAATCAGGCTATGCACTTTAGCTTACCGGAAGGTTACGCAAACCCTGAGATTGCCTATGTTACAAGTACAGAAGGTGATTTAAGCAGCTATATCGGCGGTGTAACCCTTGGAACAAGAACGTCAGATGGATATTATCCGATTACTTCACAACCGACTAACAATTATTATAATTTCCGGATTACAGGACTCGGAAACGATAATAAATTAGGATTATTACGTATTCGTTCTAAATTGATGCGCTTTGGCGTAAGCTACAGCTCTGCCTCTGATGGACCGGCAAATCCGGAAAATCTGCCTGAATTTGATACCGGTGGATATTATGGAGATGGAACCCTTCAGGGATATAACGTAGTGGATAATAAGATTATCACGATTAGTAAAAATAATTTGAAAGATCCAAACAACCAGTATGTCTTCCTGTATTACACCATCGATGGTGGTCCTAGTGATAAAACCTATGCACCGGGTCAGAAATTAGAAGGAGCAGCATTCTCAGAATTTATCTCATATGCCCAGTATGATTCCGGTAAAGGCGAATATGTAGTTCCATTGGTTGCACATTGGGCAAGAAAAGAAGAAGTTGAAACCGTAACGGTTATGGTTGAATTCTATTTAGATGGATCCAGTGAACCGGTAGACAGATCTGCTCCGCTGCAGGTTGCCAAGGGAAGTTCCATATATATCGATATTGATTCCGATGACATGGATGCCTTCATGGATCAATACAATTGGGAACTATTCTATGATGAAGCAACTTCCGATGTATATGAAAGTAAGATTCAGGAAGACAGAACCTTTACTGTTCAATGTTACAGCAAATTCTATGTATACCGTTCCGGTACAGGAGAATTAGAATTACATACCAAGAAGGAATTATTAAGCGGTGGATCGATTGGAGCTTATGATGTCTACAGCCATGTCGAAAGCACACTGGCAGATGGATTATTATACGGTGGATATTATCTGGATTATGATGCCGATACGTCGGAAGCCATTTCAACGGCTGCCAAAAATGATGCCTTATATGGAGAAATCACGCCGATGCAGGTATCCAACTTATCCAACGGCGGTTATGAAGTAGTCGCAACAGGATTGCCTGTTTATGATTTAAATACATGCGGAACGGGTGCATGGAGTAATCCTCAAAGCTCAAGAACCGTAAGTGTTCCTACCGCTCAAAAAGGTGACCATTTACCAACCATCTATTACGTCAAGGAAGTACCGGATGCATATTTGAGCAACTACAGTGAAATGATCTACAAGAAAGCGGATAAGAAGGTTGTTAACTTATTCCAGATGTCTGCAGTAGATGATCTAAACTACAGCCAGACCGGATTTGTAGTAGAAGACGCAAACCACAATGCGGTTGTCGTACGTACATTCATCTTCCAGCAGGAATCCGGTAAAACAAGTGTTCGCCGTGCAGATTTGGCATTTGATCCAATTGTGAATCAAAGTTATCTGACATATCTGGATGTGAAAAATAAATTAGGCGAAGATTATGTGACAACAGCCAACAAGCAGTTTAGTGTAACTCCGTATTGGATCACAATGGATGGTGTTCAGATCAACGGTAAGACACGTACGATCAATATGGGTAATCTCGAGTACGATAACGTAACTGTCAGCTAAGGAGGGAGAATTATGGCAAAGAAAATGTATATCAGTCCTCTTTTCTCAGGAGGTTTAGTGGATGGCGGTGAACACACAGAGCCATATACAAACAGTGAGGAAATTTATTCTCCGGATAATCCTTCCAGTCTATATCCTGACTTTATTGGTTTGAGCACGGATCAAATATTGAATGTGATGAGCTTGAGCCCTGCACAGGCAAGAGCATTAGATACAAGTAAAGATGGAGCGATAGATTTGGATGAATATCTAGCTGCATTCCCGGAGACATCAGGTTCCGGTGATCCTGAATAATTAGATAATATTGAATAAGATGCGTGAAGGAAACTTCCTTCGCGCATTTATTGTTTGAAGAATCAAAGGATTGTTATTGAATTACTCGTTATAAAATGTTTTATAATTATCATGGCAATTAATTCATTGATTTGTTTGTATATTTGACTTAAATGTAATATTATTTACAAAAGGTCAATGAAGAGGAGGATATGATGAGTAAAAGATTAGTAAGTGTTCTTGCCGCAATGACTGTTTGTGCGCCTGCCATTCCTGTAAGTGCCCAGACAGCAGCTTCAATCGAGAATGTAACAAAGACACAGATTCAAACTGCAGGAGATATTCTGTTGGATGTATCCGATATTGTTTCTAACACCATTGACAGCATTGAAGTGGAACAACAGCCTGAAGAAGTAAGTTATACATATTATGAACAACCGGTTTATGCTCCTGTTGTATATTATGAAACACCATCATATATTCAAGAGCCTGTAGTGGAAGTTGTATCCACACAGTCAATAGATGATTCTTATCAAATCGCACTTGCTGCATACAACGAGGCTTTAGCTGCCTATAATGCAGCCAGCCAGATTATAGAGACCACAAGGGAAGATGAAGTGGAAATCACGGAAGAAGTAACAGATGAAGAAGGAAATGTATCCACTGTTACCCGTACTGAGATGCAAACTGTTACTGAGACTTCCTATGCAGGAGATGTTGAAGCAGCTAGGGCAGCGCTTGATGCGGCTACAGCTGCATTAAATGAAGCTCAGGCAAATACCCAAACTGAAGCAGTGGAAGAAACTGTTGTAGTGGACCAGCAGGCTGCAACGGAAACTGCTCTTTATGCAGCAGCTGCCAACCAATGCGGAGATAATGTAACATGGACATTATCCGATATGGGTGTGTTAAATATCTCCGGGTCCGGGGCTATGTATGACTATACAAAGGATAATCATTCTCCTTGGTACGATTCCAGATTGATGGTAAATGAAGTTGTCGTAAATACCGGTGTTACAAGAATTGGTAATTATGCCTTTGATGAATGTAAAAGTATCAGTTCGGTTACTTTAGCTGATACCGTTACCGAAATCGGACAGTATGCCTTTACCCATGAGCCTGGTATTGTAGAATCTGTTTTAACTTCCATTGTGATTCCGGATTCTGTTACCAAGATTGAAATGTATGCGTTCAACTATTGTGATAATTTGACTGCGGTTGAATTTGGATCCGGTTTGACTACTATTGATAAATATGCCTTTAACTGGTGTAAACGGTTAAAGAATCTTATTTTTGCGGATGGACTTACTACCATCGGAGTACAGGCATTCTATCGCTGCCAGTCTTTAGAGACAGTTGAGCTTCCATCTACTGTACAAACGGTTGGAGAAGGTGCCTTTAAGGAATGTACCAGCTTAAAGAATGTTACTTTAAATGATGGTTTAAAAACCATCAGTGCTTCTGCATTCAGCGGATGTACATCATTAGAGACAATTGAAATACCGGGCAGTGTTACATCTCTTGGATCGAATCCTTTCGCTAAATGTCCTTCATTAATGAATATTAATGTAGATGCATCCAACACAAAATATACGAGTGTTGATGGAATTGTATACAATAAGGCAAAGACTACATTAGTTCAGTGTCCGATTGGAAAGACAGCCGTTACGATTCCTGATACCGTCACTAAGATTGGAAATTATGCCTTCTATCAGTGTGAGAATTTAACTTCGATTGATTTACCGGAAATAGTTACATCGATTGGATCTAGTGCCTTCTATCAATGTAATGGATTAAAGAATGTAGTTTTACCAAATTCGGTTTCAACAATTGGAACCAGCGCTTTCAGCATGTGCCGATATTTGGAAAGTGTTGATTTAGGAACAGCTGTTACTTCTGTTCCAACGCAGGCATTCTTTACATGCGATAAAATGGAATCCATTATATTGCCAAATACATTAACATCCATTGCCACCGATGCATTCGCTAAATGCAGTGCATTAAAAGATGTGTATTATCGAGGAACAGAAGAAGATTGGATGTCAAAGGCATTATATACATTTGATAATGTCACAATGCATTATATGGCAGACTATGTAATCAGTACAGCTCATGCTTTAAGTTTGGCAGGTAATGTAGAAGTACAATTCTATATGTTATTCGATCAAGAATTATTGAATGATAATAATGCGAAAGTAGTATTTGAAATAGATGGAAATACTATCTCATATAAATTAACAGAAGGTTCTCCTTTACAGAATTATCTTAGATTTACTGTACCTGCAACTTCTGTACAATTAGCATCGGATATTGCGGCTCGTGTTTTCTCATCGAACGGTGATATTGGATTTGTTGAAAAATACAGTGCAAAAGATTATTGTGATTATCAATTGGCTAAAAGTACAACCAAAGCTTCTTTAAGGACTTTGTTAGAGGCATTGTTGAATTACGGAGGTCACGCTCAGACATTCTTTAAGGTAAATCTTGATAATCTTGCTAATAAGGATTTAACGGATACAGATGTATCTGATGTTACGGTCGATGATTTAGCTTCCTACGCATCCATAAAATCCGGTAAGGAAGAAGGATTAATATACGGAGGCTCAGCTTTAGTACTGGATTCAATGACTACAATTAAACATTACTTCTTACTTGAAGATGGTCATTCGATACAAGAGTATTCATTCATGTTGGGGGATGTTTCTTTAACTCCGATAAAAAGCGGCAGTTTATATTGTATCGATATCCCAAATATTACAAGTCGTGATTTAGATACTTTATATACAGTGACAGCCGGGGATTTTAGCATTCAATACAGTGCTTTGAGCTATGCATATAGTCAATTAAAGAATGAAAAAAGCACTGCAGAACTTAAAGATGTGTGCCGTGCGTTATACAAGTACAATCAGGCTGCTAATGCTTATTTTGGTTAAATAAGGAGGCGTGAATGAGAGCTTTAAAGTATATTGTCAGTTGCGTTGGATTATGGATGGTGTTCGCCTGTCCTGCAATAATCCATGCTGAAGAAGAAATTGAGATTCCTGAAGTGGTTGATCAGGAGATTGTTGAAGATACAGAAGTAGATATTCCGGAAACGCAACCACAGGAAATTACTGTTGAAGAGGAAGTATCCGTAGAAGATAACGGTCCTACTAATGAAGAATTATTCGAGCATTATGTGGATCAACAATTTGGAATTGAACCAGAAACTCCGGCTACACCTGTTTTAAAAAGAGCAGCGAAGAGTTCTACAATTCCGTTAGAAGGTATAAACAATACCCTTTATGATTTATTAGCAGATAAAATAGCACAAGTGGCCGCCGGCAATATTGAATCAACTGTATTTAATTTTACGGATGAAGATTTACATATCGAAGATGCATCTTATACGAAAGATGAATTAGGAGTAACAGCTTTTGTTGACGGAAATACTCTTTTACCGGAAGCTAAAGAGGCTTATTATGAAAAAATAGGTTTTGATTTAGCAGCAGTAAATAAATCTTTACTTTATAATCACCCATATGAATTGTATTGGTATGATAAGATAACATCGGGAGCTATCAGTCAAATGTCATCATACAGTGTTGGAAAAAAACTGCATATGAACAGTCTTCGTATATCTATGATGGTATCCACTGATTTTTCAAAAAGCGGAGATTCCGGTACATATTATATGAATACAGAATCTGCATCCTCTGTTCAAGATGCGGTTGAAACAGCACAAGGCATCGTGGATCAGTATGCATCCTATAATGACTATGATAAATTAGTTGCTTATAAAGATGTGATATGTGATCTGGTAAACTATAACAATGAAGCTGCACATTCAACATCCGTTATATATGGTAATCCATGGCAGATGATCTGGGTGTTTGATGGTGATGATTCAACAACCGTTGTGTGCGAAGGTTATGCCAAGGCTTTTGATTATCTCTGTTCAAAATCTACATTTAAGAACCCAAATTTAGATTGTTATCTGGTATCGGGAATTATGGGTGATGACGGCCATATGTGGAATATTGTTACCTTTGGAGACAACAACTATATGGTAGATATTACTAACTGTGATGTGGGGACAATAGGTTATCCGGATAAACTGTTCCTTGTCGGAAATGGTAACGGTAATGTTGAAGATGGATATATCTTCACATTTGGGAAAAAGAATATTCATTATACCTATGATGATTCAACAAATATGATCTATACTCCTGAACAGTTAACATTAAGTGCAAATAATTATATTCATGCTGCTAAATATACAGGGTATGCATTATCCCTGGAGGGGAATATTGGTGTACTGTTCTATATGGACTTGGTAGATGCAGTTTCTTCGGATGATAAGGCGTATGTTGAATTTACTGTAGACGGTGTTTCAAATTCGATGAATCTTTCCGATGCTTCCATATTAAAAGTTGGAAATGTGAATTATTATCGTTTTTCTACAGAAGTTTCATCCGTACAAATGACTTCGGATATAAAAGTGAAGATATTTACATCTGCGGGTGATACCGGTTTTGAAGATCATTACAGCGTTAAAAAATATTGCGATAAGCAGATTACTAATCCTTCATCGTCAGAGAAGTTAGTTAATTTGTGCAAGGCGTTGTTAAACTATGGTGGGTATGCACAGACATATTTTGGAAAAGATGTGAATAATCTTGCCAATGCGGATTTGGAAGATACAGATGTATCAGATGTAACAGTCAACCAATCAGCACCATATGAAGTCATAAAGACCGGCAGTCAGGATGGAATTACATATTCAGGTTCTGCCTTAGTGCTGGATTCATTGACTACTGTTAAGCATTATTTCAGAGTAGCTGATGGTCATCGTATAACCGAATTCACATTCAAATTGGGGGATAAAGTACTGACACCAACCAAGAGCGGAACGTATTATTATATTGAGATTCCAAATATCGTAAGTAATGATTTGGATACAATGTACGAAGTGACTGTAGGTAATTATAGTATTTCGTATTCTGCACTTAGCTATGTACACTACGTGCTCAGTCATGACTCAACAAATGATTTAAAAAACCTATGCCGGGCGTTGTATAAATACAATGAGGCCGCAAATGTATTTTTTAATTAATTTCATTTCTTTTTGATTCTTTATAAAACGGGACAATAGTCATTTTCTATTGTTCCGTTTTCTTTTGGGGTCATCTACGGATTTTAATTTAACTGAATAAAAAAGAAGCTTTGTCAGCTTCTTTAAGACTCGGTTGCGATCATCCATTTTCCATCAATCTTTTTAACATAGAAATCTACTGTTCTGTCTTTTGGTTTTGTGTTATCCATTTCTGTATTTAAATTCTTAAATAACATAGATGATAATTCTTTTACCAGTATCGATTTCATTGCCTCTTCACCTTCATTGTTTAGCGTTTCATTTAATTCAGCAAAATGGTCGGTCATATATTGTGAATATTCCTGCATAGCATTTTGTTGGGCTTGTGTCATATTGACATCCGCAAGATCGATTCCGGTAATATCTACGGTTACTGTAGCTGAATCTCCATCCTGTTTATAGTTTTTAATTTCATATGACTGGATGGATTTTTTAGTGACATCTATGATAAACTGCTTGGCATCTTTATTAAAATCTTCGCCTAAATCAATTTCCCTTAGCTTTGCATCAAGATTCGATGCAAAGCTATCAATGCCAAGAGCGTCATTATAGGATTTATCACAATAGGATTGAGCAGCGGTTAAATCACCATTATGTAAGGCATCTAAGTATCCGGATACAGTTTTGTAGATATCATCTTTATCGTTTACTGCGCATCCACTACATAGAAATGAGAATATTACTAAAAACAATAAAAGTCTTTTTTTCATGTATTTCACCTGTTATGAAGTGACCTTTGTCAAGGCGGAATAAACATTCATAATTGTAAAGTATTCAATTATATTTCAAAAGCACAGATAGACCCCAAAGCGCTTAGATTCAAACGACAGTTAACCAGTCTGTTATTCGAGGATTGGGTACCCAAAGGTTAATGGTTCGTCGTTTTAGCTTTATAATCTCAAAGCGCGGATCAATGATATTCGTGATAAATAGGCTCATGACTTCCCATATTTCACATCAGTGCCGGTAGAGGTGAATCTTAAATAGCTGAACCTGTGTTCTACTCTCTCTGGAGCCTATCTATGCTTTTGATTTGTCTGTTTATTTTCTCTTGTGGTCCCTCCATCTTCCTTTCTTTTTTTTGTTTTAATTTTGACATCTTTAAAGCATCAGATAAGGGCGTGCGGTCAATGATATTTTTAAATACTTGCGCAGTCATTGACCGCATGACCTTATCTGATATAATCCTGATTAAAAATTAAATTCTTCCTGTTTCCATTCCCCATACAAAACATGCCAACTCTCTGGCTATAGCTGTTATCGCTACATTTCGATTTACACCGCGATACATCAATCTATGAAATTTCTTCTGCAGCCGATAGGTTGCCTTGTCTGCATAATCGATCACTTTTACATCATTGCCTTTTTGTCTTGCCTTTATCCGTTTGCTCTTTACTCCCGGTGTCCCTCTTACAAGTGCATTGGCACATTCTACCAGTGTGCTTCTTACAGTAGTATTCCCCTGTTTTGTGATGGATGTTCTTCTGTTCTTATCTCCACTGGAGTCTTCTCCCGGTGTTAGTCCGCAGTATGCGCTGAAAGCGGCGGCACTCGGAAAGCGGGCGAAGTCGGATATTTCGACATGCAGTGTCATGGCAGCTGTAGTATCTATTCCCTTGAAGCATCTGAGCTGAGATATTTTTTCTTCGTAATCTTCTCTATGGGAAATCTCCTCAAGCTTTGCAGCAAATCTATCTATCTTTTCAGATAGTGATTCCAATTCAGATAAATATTCGTCCAGTATAGTCCGGATCATTTCCGAGCATTCCAGTTCCTTCAGCCATTTGATATGGGCAGGGACCCAGTTGGAACGTCCTGGATAGTTGTTTAAACCATGTCTGAGCAGCAATGCCAGAATCTTCTGCCGGAATTTCTTCCGTGATTCCTTGAAATCACCGATCATTCGAATATATTCTTTCACTTCCACATCTGCATCATCCGGAACATAGACGCTTTTGTAAGACTTGTTCATAAGATTGGTCGCAATATTTTTCGCATCCATCTTGTCATTCTTTTTGACCTTGTTCTTTGCAGACTTGGACATAGTGCTGGGTGCAAGAATTTCGCATTCAATCCCTAGATCTTCCAGCTGTCTGTACAATGAATATCCCAGGCATCCAGCTTCATAGCCGGTAATAATCTCAACATCCTGATCGTTATAATTGCGCAGTAAGTTATCGATAAATTTCTTTACTAGATTTGCATGCGGTGCAATTTTCGCTTCAGCAATAATATCTTCACTGTTTTCTTTCATAGCACATAAGCTAAATGAATTCTTATGGACATCCATACCAATGTAAACTATACTTTTCATGTGGCCTCCTATTGTCATTATGGTAATGATTCTTAATTTGTTTTGGTTTAACTAAATTATGAATCTGAATCCACGCTTTGGCAACTTAGGAGGTCACTTCATATTATCTCA
>JAGAWH010000021.1 GCA_017941505.1 Faecalicoccus sp.
CATGGGGTCAGTCTGTCCTGACAGACAGTTTGACCTGTTTTGTCGATGTTTTCATTTTTCCTTACCGCCGTTTGAATTTAACGACACTTTTTAATGTTCTCCCTTACCTATCAGCATTTATCGTTCATGCGTAATTACTAATACAAAAAACTGAACGAACTTTTTATCATGTCATTGCTTTGATAATAGTTTAAATTTTTATTCATTCTTGTGACAAATGTACTTAATTCTCGTGCCGCTTTAGAATGAACTCCATCACTGGCTACCAGCTTGTTGTGAGCATAAAGTAATGTAACAATTTCCTGCAATCTAGCGTTACTCATTTTTTTCTTTGCCATATTTTTAGAAAGGCGCTCAATGTTATAGAGAGATTTGTTTACTTCAAAACTTGTTTTATGCATGGCTGTATTTAAATGCAGATTATTTAGTATACAACTACTATGCGCACAAGCATTTCGAATTTCTTTACAAGTTTTTAATATGTAATGTTCATTCTTCATATCCAGATTGTTATATCTTTCTGAACAAAAAGAATAGAAAGAAACTAACCTTCCAAATGGAATCAATTCCAGAAACACCCAAATAGGAAGATGATTCATTTCATAATGAAAGAATAAATCATTAGAGTAGAGCGAAGATTTAGCTTGAAAAAGTTCACCCTCTAAACGCTCCTGCTGCTTTTCATCTATTGAATCAATATAATCTTGAATCACAGCATATCCATCCTCCTTAAATTCTTCAGCTTTATTTATTAATTTAAGTTTCGCATAATGTTCAATATCTAATGACAAATGAATTAAAACGTATCTTAATTCCATATCAACAATGGCTAAGTCCTTCAGATACGCAAAGTCTAAGTGATAATACTTCTCGTTTTGCTTATCATAATTTTTTCTATAAGAAGCTAACTTAAAATAATAATTATTGTTTTTCAAATATTTCATTGCGCTTTCTTCATCAATCCTTTCAAATACAATACCTTTTATCTTCATTTTCTCGATAAGATCATGCGTTAATAATAATGGTTTATACTTCATAAATTCCCTTTCTATCTGATTGGATTAAATAATCAATTGAAGTAGAAATATCCAAGATATTTCTAATATAATACTCTGAAAAAATTTTTCTTTTCTTTATCTTTCTAATTACTAAAACGATAAATGGTTCTTTCAAAATATCTTCTGGTTTCTCAATAATTTGTCCTTCTGAGGCGAGCTTCAATACCTTCTCTTTATCAGTACTAAGAGCAATACGATGAAACAGCATGCTTTTCATCTGTCGTTTTAGTTCACGCACTCCACAATTTTCTTTTTCACATGTTTTTTCGTAAAAGGAACGCTCAAATGGATTATCAATCTTCAAAAGTTCGATGTATTTGACTTATCCAATTTTGCAGACACCGTCTGCAAAATTGGATAAGTCAAATACATTTTCCTCATTTTAGTGATATTACTGAGGCTGAATCCCCTTACCGTATTTCTTTGTTAAATCTTTTGAAATCCTTTTAAGCAAATCTGTTCCATATTCAGCTTTTTCATTTCTGTACTCTGTGTATGATACATATCAGCATGAACAATGTTATCAAGGGCATTCATGCTCGAACTTTCTTTAACTGTTCGCCCTATATAAAATAATGCCGAAACAACGCACTCGCACTCTGTGATTCTAAAAATATGATTTTTCCCAAGGCACATAGCTAAATATTGGGAGAAACGGAGTTTCTCCCACAAGCTGTTGGAGTCTTTCATCTGAAACCACCTCCTGAATTTCTGCAGCAACCTGTTGCAGTTTTATGCTGCCGATATACATCTGGTTGCTCCGAGCATTATCAGCATCCCTGAAATCCTCATGCGAAATATGAATTATCCCGAATGATTCAAAGTATCAGTCCGTGGTTTCTTTTCCTTTGACTTTTTCAAAGTACTCATGATGATCCAGATCTGCCATCTCCCGTTTGACCGGAATTGCTTATTAGTTTTCTGTCGTTTACAGTTTGCTACACGTTTTTCATACTATGGATGTATGATAATTTGTATTTTTTAAAATCAATATCACTTCCTGCAAGGATAGCGCTTTGCGAAGGATATTTGCGGATGTAACTTCTCTCAGACTGCCGGCAGATAACACATTTCAGATAGTCGAAGGAGATCTGTACAAACTGTTGTTTGTTCTTCTTTCCGATTCAACTCTGAAACTTTCAGAATGAAATGCATACCAGTCTTGAGCATCTGATCCTTGATCTGATTATTTCTGTGGTTTGTGATCCCACAGTTCTTCATCATTTCTTATTTTTTCAAGTGCTTCATCATAAGCCAATTGTAAATTCAGCCAATAACCAACTGTAGTTCCCAACATTCTGGATAATTTCACTGCTATATCTATTGAAAGATTTTGTTCGCCATTTATCAGAACACTAAGATTTTCAGGTGTTGTACCCAGTCTTTTTGTGAAATCTTCCTGTGTTAGCCCAATTTGTTCAACAATTTCTTTAATATAATATCCGGGGTGGAAGATGACTTTATCATCATATTCAGCGGAATTACTCATAGTATGCACTTACCTCCTTCTTACTCTCTAATACGATAATTTAAATCAAAAGGCTAAATTTTTAACTTAAATACAAAAGCCACTCCCTTAGAAGCGGCTTGATATTCTCTATTCACTTTTTAATTAGTCATCGATTCCGTCATCATAGTCGTTGTCATCATATCCATCATCATGATCATTGTCATCATATGCTGAATCGGTATCTGCCTTGATGATCTTGCCGGTTGCGGCATCGATATCGTATTCGTATTCAATTCCGTTATATACGAATTCTACCTTGATCTTGTTGCAGCCATCATCAAATTCTTTTTTTACCTTTGTGAAGGTTACATCCTTAACAGTAAGGCCCGCTGCCTTTACGGCAATTTCCTTTGCCTGTTCTTCGTTGACTGCACCCTGTGAAGTACTTGCTGCGTTATTTCCTTCGATATCGAAGTCCTTGGATAAGATCTTTCCACTTACTGCATCGATATCATAGTCATATTCCTTATTGCCTACCATGAATTCTACTTCGTAGATCATTACTCCATCATCGTGATCCAGATGTACTGTTAAGTAAGTAGTATCCTTTTCCTTTACACCGGCATCCTTTAGAGCAATCTGCTTAGCTGCATCTTCACCGATGTAGTTAGTTGTTGTAGTCTGCTTTACTACCTGGATCTGTTTTACGTTATTCATCATCATCTGTGGCTTAGCAAACTGTGCTCCACCTGCTCCTAATAAACATGTACCGATAAGTACCATTTTCATCATTGTAAATATATTATATTTCCTCCTTGATCTGTTTCAATCTTATTTCCTTTTTACAGTTTCATCTTAACAGACCAACTATCGCAACAATGTCACACTAAAAAAGAATTTTAATTATCCCTTTTCTTTAATTTGACGTATTAGAAATTAGACAGTTTTAAGGAGGTTAATATAATGGAATTGAACGAACTATTTAACATTCATGATTTTGAAAGCTATCGAGAAAATAATCGTATTGAAGTAAAAAAAGCTACGCATGGTCTTCCCCAAAGTCTTTGGGAAACCTATTCTGCTATGGCCAATGGATATGGTGGAATAATCATATTAGGTGCTGCTGAGAATCAAGATGGCACCTTTTACCCAACCGGTCTTAAAAACGAAGCAAAACTAAAGAAAGAATTCTGGGATACAATCAATAATCCTAAGAAAGTCAGTATAAACTTGTTGATGGACGAAGATGTACAAACACACGTCAAAGATGGAAATGTTATTGTAGTTATAACCGTTCCTCGAGCAAGACGTGATAAACGACCTGTTTATATCAATAATGACCTTTGGAATGGAACTTTCCGACGTAATTGGGAAGGAGATTATCATTGCAGTCCTTCAGAAGTAAGAGCAATGTTAAGGGATGAACCGGAAGAAACAATGGATATGCGTATTCTCGAAGACTTCACATTGAAAGATCTTTGCGAAGAATCTGTCCAGGGATATCGCAATTACCACTCCACAGTACATCCCGGACATGTTTGGGAAAAACTTCCGCTGGAAGAATATTTAATACGCATTGGAGCAGCTGACTACCTTCCTAAAGATTCTGTTTTACATCCTACTGCTGCAGGTTTATTAATGTTTGGAGAAGAATATCGAATTGTTCGATATTTCCCTGAATATTTTTTAGACTATCGAGAAGTGCTTGATCCAACATTTCGATGGACAAATCGTATTCATTCCAGTTCAGGAGAATGGTCCGGAAATCTATTTGATTTTTTCTTCAAGGTTTATAATAAAATCTCAATGGACATAGAAAAACCATTTATTTTAGATGGAGCATCCCGTATAGAAGATACACCTGTTCATAAGGCAATTCGAGAAGCATTAGCAAATTGTATCGTCAATGCAGATTTCTATCTTCCCAGAGGTATTGTGATCATTAAGGAACAAACTCACATTATTATGCAAAACCCGGGAAGTATCCGTACAGGAAAAGATAGAATGTTACGAGGCGGAATATCGGATCCCCGCAATAAAGCTATTATGAAAATGTTTAATTTGATTTCTATTGGCGAAAGAACAGGAAAAGAAGTCCCGGATATTTTCTCTGTCTGGTCACAAAAAGGCTGGTCTGATCCAATAGTAGAAGAAGCTTTCAATCCGGGTCGCACCACGTTGATTCTTCCTTTCACCAAAAAACAAGCGGATAAAACAAGCGATAAAAACAAGCGTTTAAAACAAGCGGATAATTCTGATAAAACAGTGAGTTTTAAAACAATTCAAAACAAAAAGAAAATCATAGACTTTTTATCAAAAAATGAAAATGTTTCCTGCTCAAGGATTGCCAAATTACTTCAACTTAGCTTACCCCGGACCAGAGCTATATTAGCAGAGCTGACAAAAGAAGAGGTCATTCAACCGATTGGTCAAGGAAGAGCCCGGCGATACATTTTAAAATAATAGGGATGCCATGCATCTCTTTTATTATGGCAAAAAGAAAAGCCACTTCCTTGAGAGGCGACTTCATATTCTGTATTCACTTTTTAATTAGTCATCATGATCATTGTCATCATAAGCTGAATCGGTATCGGCCTCGATAATCAGATGCTTCCACAAAGTCCTCGTCATCGAACCAAAGTAAGCTCTCCATACAAATAATCCAAGTGTTCCGTTTCAGAAAGTGTCTCAAGAAACTGTTCATGGCATAACTCAGGTCGGGAATCATATCCTGCCTCTTTGACATAGCGGTTAATCGATGAGCCAAGATAAGAGCCAAAACTCTGGATTAGCCCCATTATCTCTCGGTTTAATCACAAATACATGTTTTTCACTTTCCTTCTAGAAGCCGTAGAAATAATACCCAAACTTACGGACCTGAAATATTAGCACAATGTTTTAAACTGTATATGCATTTCGTACGATATATTGTTAAATCGTGCGAATTATATTATAATATGTTTGGAGGTGGTATCATGATTATCACTGCAACTGAGCTTAAAACAAACCTGGGAAAATATCTGGATATGGTTTCCAAAGAAGAAATTATCATTACGAAGAATGGGAAAAATGTCGCACGGCTTTCTAAACCCGAATCCGAAAAGATTGCTTATTTAGATTCATTAATCGGAATAGCCAAGAATGTCGAATATGCTTTGGATGAAGATACTCGCTTGGAAAGATTATTATTAAATGAAGATTCTTCTGGATACTAATGTTGTCTTAGACATTCTTTTAGATAGAAAGCCCTTCATAATCGACTCTTACGGAGCATTGAAAAAAGCTCTTGAAGAAGGACATATCCTATATATATCCGCATCTGCCGCAACAGATATTTTCTATATCGTGAGAAAAGCTACAAAATCCAAAACACAAACAATTCAACATATGAAAACACTTGCGAAAATCATGAACTTTGCGAAAGTAGAAGAAGATGATATCCTTAATGCACTCTCATCTGAGATTCAAGATTTTGAAGATGCGGTGGTCGATTCCGTTGCGAAATCCATGCAGGCAGACCTAATCTTGACACGTAATGACAAAGATTTTAAAAATGCAGGTGTAAAAGTAATAACACCTGCTAACTTCTACAAAAATATTAAATAACCGTTCATTGAATATTATGTTTTAATCAACATCTGCTGCCTTAAAAGATCCTATCGCTACATCTGTTATAAACAAAAAGTGCTGGAAGTCCTTTATTTAAAGAGGATTTCGGCACTTTTATGTTTTAAACTGTTTGTTTTTAACAGCTTACCATGATAATAAATTTCTTAGTACTTTAACTATTTGATTTCGGTTGTTCTGATTTTTACGGCATTGCCGAAAATATCTTTTGTATAGTTCAGTGCATCGTCCCCATATTTTGCACAAACAAGTGTAAACACTCTGTTTAAACTTTGGAAATGTTTGATTGCCATTTCTTTCTGCCTTTTATATTTTTTAGCTTCAAGGTAGTATTTATTCGCAAAATAAGAAGTGATGATTGCGATAACCGCTGAAATAATTACAACTGTGTGTTCCATAAAATTTCCTTTCTTAAATTATTTATTTGAATGATTTTGTGCCGCAAAAAGCTGTTCATACAAATCGTTCAACTTCTGCTCAATCTCTTTAGAAGAAATATCTAAAGCCTGTTTGACATACTCAATATACGCAGTTGGAACCAATGTATTTTTTTCGATTACTTCTTTGCATGGAACCAATTTCGATACGCCGGCAATCTCTTTATTCTCAGATAGAATATTTGTAATATGATCGATTCCCGAATCAATTAATCTCGAATTAAAATGACGGGCATTGTTTGAAAACTGCAAAACTTCATTGTTGGTGGCATCGATAAACATTACCGATTCATTATTCTGCTTAGAAAGAATCAACAAATTAATATTTACAGAAACACCGGGATTAATCGGCGGTAATGTGATCACAGCCTTCAAAAGTCTGTTTCCGAGAAGATATTCTCTAAGCTCTCTGGCTTCTCGGTTTAAGCTGTATAAAATTCCGGATGCGCAGGTTATTATAGCGGTTCCTCCATTTTCTAAATAATCGATCATTCTATAAATAGCTAAAATCGTTCCTTCCCTGTGAGATGGATACTGCGTTCGGTCCAATCTTATTTTTAATGGAAAATCCGAGAATATTTTGGAAGCAGATACTAAACCGGTCTCATAATTAAATACATCTTTCTGTTCAAAAGTAGTTTTGAGAGTTGTTTTCCCCTGGATAATACTTAACATGATTGCGATTTGAAGACAGTCTTCTCTGATATCCGACAAATATAAATGTTTGGCACCATCCTCTGTAATTTCCAAAGAAGATAATCCATAACCACAGGAGAAATCCATAAAAGTATCTGTTTCATTAACGTTTAATATCTTTTTTACCAGCTTGATCAAAGATGGTTCTGTTTTGGTTTCAGCACTTCTTCTTCCTATAGTAGAGAGTGAATCATAGATATATTCTTTCAATGCCTCAAACACTTTTCCTGTATACGCTTCATCTTCCGATAAATCGATACTGCTTAACAGTCCAAGAATTCTATCCGATGATTCTTTTCCAAACGTTTTCTTTTTGTACATCTCTCCCAGCAAATCATCGGAATATGCAGGAAATGCGTTAGCCAGAATACCCTTTGCATGGATTTTATAATCAATCATCTGTAAAACCGACAGAACAGAATCAATAAAGTATCTGACATTGCGTCCGGCAATATTTTTATGTACTTCTGCATAAAGAATCATATCTTCCTTCGACTGGGCATACAGATAATTGTCTGCAGCATACTTAATAAAAATCAATCGAATCGTAGCCGGAGTTACAGCTTCTGTCATCATCATTTCTCTATATACTTTTGAAATATCGCTAATAACTTTTAAATAATCGTTCTTCATATTCTTCTATCCTTCTAATTCATAAAAAATCGCATCATTCTTCATTTTTTCGAGCTTTTCAATCTCGTTAATAAGAGATAACTTATATTGCGTATTTCGATATTCTTTTCCAATTGAATCCTGCACAAGTTTATCCGGAACCGGTACATCCACATCTCTTAGCTTTCCGACATGCAGCATCGTTAACATGGATCCCTGGACCATATTTTCAATTTGATTTCTAAAAGATGCACTATTTAGGAATGCCTGTAGATAACTTGGCTCTATAACAAGATTGTTATAAAGTCTTATGGTTGCACAAAATGATGGAACCATGCAGTTAGCAGTTTCTTTAGTTATTGTGGCACTGGTATAGGGAGAATTGAGTTTTATCACAATATCCCCTACCTGAGTCAGTCTTTTTTCATCTGCTGCAACTTTTAACTTTTCTGTGGACAATTGATCTAAATCAATCAGTCCGTTATCTGTAATCGCCTTGGGAACAATGATTCTTCTTTCCTCTGCAAATTGATCTGTGGAATCATTCACTTTTACCCTGGTCATAATTTGACCGCTGATAATATCAACTAAATCATTTAACTTTACATATCTCATATTAATAAGCCCATCCTTCCTCTAAAAAATAATTATGAATAAACCGCTTTGGCTTCCGTATTAATGTTTTGCCATCATAGACACGTTTTTTGCTGGTACGGTCAATCGTGTTTTCTTCAACCAGGTATTTTTCTTCAACATAAATATCCGATTCATCATAAGATCTTTGATCCTGTATACATGTGCAGGTGAAATAAGGATCATTGTGGTTCTGTTCAAGAATTTCATCAAATTGTTCCTGATTAATTTCAGTCACTTCCCTTATCGCATCTTTATGATGGTGCTTAACTCTTGGAAAGTCTCTGACTGCCTTAGCAGCTTCACGACCATTTTCAGCCTTAACCGCAAATGCCTTTAATAAGTATTGTTTTCTACCGACATGACCACATTTAGCGATAACTTTGTATAACTTCATATAAGCACCTCCATCATTCTAACATTTCCATATATATATTGAAATGTTTTTTATGTTCATCTTGTGTCATCATAATATACTATAGCAATCAGTATGTCAAATACATTTTGAATTAAATTATGAAATGTTTTTTATGTACATATTTATAATTTAACAATTTCTACTTAAAAAACAGTTTTTTTCTTCGCATTAAACCCTGAATTCTCATTAAATCCTTTTAATGTTGGATCTTTATACCGGAATCCTTGTTTTTTAAAACATGAATAATCTGGTGTTCGCCATAGACAAAAAGAAAACCGCATTAGAAGCGGCTTCATATTTGAATATTCACTTTTTAATTAGTCATCGTATCCATCATCATAGTCGACATCATCGTATTCATCATCATGATCCGGATGTACTGCTAAGTAAGTAGTATCCTTTTCTTTTACACCGGCATCCTTTAATACAATGTCACACAGAAGCAATAATATAGCTGCAGATTTTATCAATTTAATATTAAGGGTGAGTTAGACAATAACGATTGAATCATTCCTTTATATTCTGAAACATCACTTATTTGTATAATTGTAGTAATTCTCTTTCCACTATCTTTCGAGCTGCTGCCACACAGGTACATCTTCATATGATCCGTATCATGATCAAGAACTATATATCGATCATGCACCCGACCATCTGTTTTTATGAAAGTGATATTTCGATTTGGATATTCGACTGTAAAGTCATGATATTGTGCCAATCTCAGATTTCTGCTTTTGTTGTCGCTGATAATAATAATCTTTATATTTTCTTTTATGATCACTAGATGGCGCAAAGTTTTAATTCCAATGTAATCGTTAATAACTATAACGCTTTTGTGTGCCTTCTTATAAATCTCTTGATATGCTAAATCGGCTTTAAAAGGTTGTCCATCAAGAATTAATATTTCTTCACTTGTCATTCCACTGCTAAATAGTTTCATAAGATCAGATAAATCATCCTTAGTAACCATAGAATTTTTCATATTTATGACATCTGCCTCTATTTTTTCTTGACGATTTGTTAATAAATATAGCTCACGGTATGGAATTAGCTGCTTACTTTGTTGAAGATAGTGTGTCATTTCAACAAAAGCTTGTATTATTTGAATGCTTGCCGCAATAGCTCTTTCTGTATGCAGGCAGCTTGTTAACATCGCAATACCTTGTTCCGTATAGACATAAGGTTGATATTTCGAATACTTTCCCTGTCCCAGCTCTAAGGTACCAATCTGACACCTTAGAATATTACGATATTCATCTCTATCCAGTTGAAGACAAAAGCTCTCCGGAAATCGATTAATATTCCTTTTCATTGCTCGATTAAGAGATTTTGTCTCTACACCAAAATAAGAAGCTATATCGTTATCTAACATAACCCGGCATCCACGTATTTCATATATATGTGATTTTATGTTGTCTATATTTAGGACATCAAAATCCTTAACTTCTAAATGTTTATTACTTTTCATATTTGTATCATTCATTCTTTTTTAAACTATCATTTTCATCAGACATTATTCCAATCGATTTTTTCCTTTCAATATTCCTATACGTCAATCTGAGCCAAAAGTGCTTTTTTTATCCTTTTATCTATCTATTATCTTCTTCTATAACTAAAACAAGCCGCTCAAAGCGGCTTGTTTGTATATATTCACTTTTTAATTAGTCATCGTATCCATCATCGTAGTCGACATCATCATATCCATCATCATGATCATTGTCATCGTATGCTGAATCGGTGTCGGCCTTGATGATCTTGCCGGTTGCGACATCAATATCGTATTCGTATTCGATTCCGTTATGTACAAATTCTACCTTGATCTTGTTGTAGCCATCATCGAATTCCTGTTTTACCTTTGTGAAGGTTACATCTTTTGCAGTAAGTCCGGCTGCCTTTACGGCAATTTCCTTTGCCTGTTCTTCGTTGACTGCACCCTTTGCAGTAGATGTTGCGTTATTTCCTTCGATATCGAAGTCTTTGGATAAGATCTTTCCGCTTACCGCATCGATATCATAGTCGTATTCCTTGTTGCCTACCATGAATTCTACTTCGTAGACCATTACTCCATCATCGTGATCCAGATGTACCGTTAAGTAAGTAGTATCCTTTTCCTTTACACCAGCATCCTTTAATGCGATCTGCTTGGCTGCATCTTCGCCGATGTAGTTAGTAGTTGTAGTCTGCTTTACTACCTGGATCTGTTTTACGTTATTCATCATCATCTGCGGCTTAGTCATCTGTGTGCCTGCAGTTCCTAGTAAACATGTACCAATAAGTACCATTTTCATCATTGTAAACATATATATTTCCTCCTTGATCTGTTTCGATCTTATTTCCTTTTTACGGTTTCATCTTAACAGACCAACTATCACAACAATGTCACACTGAAAAAAATATAGAGCCATGTTTAAACACGGCCCTTACAAATAGTAAACTTTTTTACATGTACTTATTTAATTATCAAAAAAATTGCAGATTTATCTTGTCTCAAATTCAATCTTTAAACTCGGATCATTTTCGGCTTCATCAATAATGTTGTTGTATCGATCAATAATTTCTTTTAATGTGGAATTCCTTTTAGACTCATCAAATAAGCTTCTTTCTAAAATCCTTGTAGAAAGAAATTGTTGAATATTCCACACTTCGATCCTATCTGTAAGATCGTCATAATCCGCAAAACCCATAGCCAGTACTTCTCTATCGTGTAAGGTGATTATAACTGGGTGTTTACCTGCATTTAAATCCTCTTTACATTTTTCCATTAGTGATTCTTTAGGCGAAGATGTACAGTAGATACTGGTATTATTAATGATAAAATTCGCTGATTGATTTATCGAAGTATCCTCTGCAAAAGTACTTGATACCAAACAATCTTGATTCGGAAAAATCACTTGAAGTTGAGCAGCAACAAGGTATTTAATCAGCGCATCTCTATACTTTTTTTCATGTAATTGCATATCTCTCTTGATTGCCTGATTCAACAGACTGTTTAAAATATATTGAACAGATTTTGATTGTTCAGCAGACAGTATAAAAGGTTTATTGCCACAGTTGTTTACATCGTCTTGAGAAGAAATACTCTCTAAATCAAGATCCTCATCACTGTCATCTAATGGTATTGTTATTCCATGGTCTGCAAGAATTCGTCTAAAATTTTCTTCGTTAATTCCGTATTTTTCAAGATCGTCATCCATAAATACATCAGAATTTCCGAAAGGTAATTCTAAATTCTTATTCATTCGAGTAAACGGAATAACGATGGATAGTTTTTCTTTGACATATACATTAAATTTATCGTGAATTGACTTTAAATATCCTCTTAACCCTTTCTTACCAACTTCATACTGATTTTCATTCTTGGTATTACTCATTGTATTTTCCTCCTTTTGTAGAATAAAAATTATCAAATAAATTTATCTTCCTAATATTCAAATACGATGAATTTATGCAAAAGGTAAAAAATCCTATGAACAATTTTAATGTTAATAGGATCTAATCATTTCTAATTTATAATTTTGCTGCAAATTTTAAAAAGTTATCTCGACTTAATTCTATACCACTATTAGCTAAACGGTCTGCCCTAGAGAGATAAATCTTATTTGCCATCAGCTTTCTATCTTTACTTAAACCATGATGAATTCGTCTATGACATAAAGGACATAAACAAATAATATTAGCGTAAACATCTAAACTGTGATCAAATTGTTCTTGGAATCGCATCGGAATCGCATGATGTCCTTCCATATACGGTTTATTCGTATTTTCTGCTATAAAGGTCTGATGAGTTTCATCAATTTCACAACGATAATCAGCCATTTCCAACACCTGTGTTCTCAGTATATTGGAACGAATATAAACTATCTGTTGAACAGTAACAGGATCTTCCGGTTCAAACGGTGTATCTAATTTGACGACTTTTTCTTTCTCTTTTTGAAAACCTTCTCCGGATGCAAAACGATAATAATTATTAAGACCGGCGCTGTACATACGACGTCCACGCTCGTTTAGTTCTATAAATTCAGGATCCTGATACAAGATTTCACGGACATATGCTAAATGGTTAAGGTCCATAATCTCATATACATCCTCTTTGACAAGGCCTTTATTCTTTAATCTTCGGGATATATTGTTCAACGCATCTAGATAATGATTAACTGAAGACTTGCTCAAGCCTCTTACTTCCTTCAAATATCGGGAATAATATTCCTTTAATATGGTCGTACGTTTTTCCTTATTTGGATATTCATTCTGTATCATATCTATTGTCTCCTAAATACTAGCTCACTATTCCAATTCTGAGATATTGACTTTTTAATGACTTTTTTCATTATCACATTACAAAATTGTATATTGATCGGCAATATCAACATACAGATTGTTTGTTTTTAGAAATCAAAGTATAAGACAAAATATGATCTAAATATCCTCTTTCCCTTAAACGATGCTTTGGAACCTAATCAAAAAAAAGCTTATTGGTTAGGCTCTAAATTCCTACCCAATAAGCTCTACATATGTATCCCTTATTCCGGTAATTTAAAATCAAAATACAAATCTTCTGGTGCTTCCTTTTCCATTGGAATTCTAAAGAGGTGAGCACCATTTGGTTTCTTTGATCCTTCAATATACTCCATATGACCAGATCCAATGTATGTAAATGGTAGTTGAATACCATCCTCGTTATCAACTTTACGAACAAAGATTTCAATTCGACTACTATTTTTCAGATTATTTAATTCCTTATTGCTGACATTAGCTACTGTTTCCCATTGGAAAGTATTCTGATCTAAATAGCCATCCACATACTTCAACTCTTCTTTTGTGCTATTCGACTTAATCACAGTCACATACGCATAAACAACACCATCATAGATGCTAGTACCTTTCATGATGTCATTTGGATTATTCAACAATAATTGTTGCACTTGTGCTTTTCGATATTGTGCCCATAAGATAAATGGACTATTACGATCTTTATCAACAAATTGCGAATCAAATTTTCCGATGCCATAGTCAATTAAGTCCCGCAAATATTCATCTAATTCTGTATTCAAAGTTACATCTTTTAAACACAGATAATCCCCATTTTGTTCAAAATAGCCATTATGAATCATATACTGTATGGCATGGTCAAATGCTTCATCACGGTATCCATCCACATTTATCTTCAAATGTTCCTTTATAGCTGAGATTGTATTCTTACCAACTCCATCTAAGATACTTTGAAGAATCAAATACTCATATGGACGAACGATTGGCAACATTTCAGACATGTATCTGACGAAACCTTCTTGTCTTTCATCAAAAGAAGGTAGATTTTCTTCATCTATTGCCCTTAAGAATCCGTAATAGGAAGCATTTTTCTTACTTCCAATTTTTGACTGCATGAATTTGATTAAATCCGGTGCATAATCATTGTTTAAGTAATCAACATGTCTTGGATAATCTGCCGCGCTAATATATTTTTTGAAATTCAAATAATCCTGCTTTAAGAAAACCTTCGTATTGAAATTAACTTTGTCGATAAACGATAAGATTTCCTTCTTACTTAAATCATCCAAATGAATCTCAACACCATAGTCCACTAACCCGATACTTTTAAAATCATCTGCTATTAAAGCAGATACTAATTGTTTCTCCACCACGAAGTTTTCAGATAGCGCACCTAATGCGAACGCAATCTGAACGCTTCTCTTATAATCATTTCCTATAAAGTCTAGTACTGTAACGTATTGTTTACCTTCATATTTTCTTAAGCCACGGCCTAATTGTTGGATAAAGATGGTTTGAGAATCTGTAGGTCTTAAGAATAAGACCATATTTACTCCAGGAATATCTACACCTTCATTTAGAATATCAACCGTAAATAATATTTCTAAATCCGCAGAATCATCTTGTAGATCCTTATATGCCCGAACACGCTCACCGATACTATTACGGCCAGTCAAATACTGAGTGTGATAATAATCTTCCATGGCTTGTGACATACGTATCGCGTGGGAAATATCACGACAGAAAGCTAAAGCTTTTAGCTTCTTGCCTGACAATCTGTGTTTTTCAATCATTTGATAGATGAACTCACAATGTTTCTCATCAGAGAACTGTTCCACAAATTTATGTCCCTTTGTTTCTTTGATACCATATTCAATTAACTCATCTCGAATTCCATAATAATGAAATGGAACGACCAATCCATTAATAATGGCATCTCTTAATCGAAGTTCATAAGGTACGTTTTGATCAAACAAACTAAATACATCATCGCCATCCATACGCTCTGGTGTCGCAGTGATTCCTAATAAAAATTGAGGTTTAAAATAATTTATGATTTTACGATATGTCTCTGCAGTAGAGTGATGACATTCATCAATAATAATGTAATCAAATGTATATGGATCAAATAATTCCAAAGAATTAGCCATTGTAACATTCGTTGAGAATACAAAATCCGCATCGAACTCTTTGTACTCTGCATTATAAATTCCATATGATTTGTCACTTCCAAATACTCTTTGGAAGGTTTCAAAAGATTTCATCAAGATAGAGCCTTCATGGACGATATATAACATCCGTCGAGGATTGAAATTCAATACATCAAATGCTGCTAAAAAGGTTTTACCTGAACCTGCTGATGCAGTAATCAATGCTTTAGAAGCACCGATTGCTCTTACTCTATTCAATTCTTTTAAGGCTCTTCTTTGCATATAATTTGGTTTGATATCGGAATTGGCAATTTCATAATCCATATCCCAACGCTCTATCGCAAACATCAGATGGGCCTTATAATCATTGATCAATGATTGATTTAATTCTTTCGTATGCTCCCATAAATATTGAAATTCTTTCTTTGCGATACTGAAAGAATGGTTTTCCTCAGATTCAATCACAGAGACATCCCATTCAATATTTTTTAATAAGGCATATACAGTAATATTAGAAGAACCGATTAATAATTCATTATGATCATGAAATTCAAACAGATACCCCTTAGAATGAAAACCAACTGAGTTTCCACTACGATCATAGAAACACTCCTTATCTAAATGACATGAAAATTGATTTGGGTATCGTGTCTGTAAATCATAAAAGAATACTAATGAATCAATATCTGTAAAGTTTTGATAGGTAGAAGTAATCAGCTTTCCTTTTGCACCTCTTTTTAAAGCAGATTCGATATGATTAGAAATAAGCCGTAAGCCAGGTTTCTTAATAAAGCTAACTGAAAAATAAAAAGAATCACAATGATCAATATTGTATTTCAATTTATCTAAAAATTTTACTTCTGAATAATTTGTATAAAAGTTATTTCCTTGCATACCTCTATTCTAACAAGATAAATTGTTATGATCAATGTGATACGATCTGGTGGAAGTGGAAAGAATCCAATCCATATTAATCTTTTAGAATAAAACCTCCCTACATAAAAAAGACATTGCCCTTTAAGACAATGCCTATTACTGCTATACAAACAATGTACAGATCCATGCCACAATCGCAGATGCTACCGGAAAGATCACAAATAATTTCAATAACTGACTTTTGATATTAAAACCATACTTTCTACCCTTTAGAGCCTCTCTTGTTTCCGGATAATAATATTGGAAGAAATGAAACTTCATAAGCAGAAAATAATCGAAACAAATCATGTCATACAATTTATAGATAGTAAATATCGTTACAAACCTTATAAAGAATTGAGAAAAAGTAAAGTTATTTCGAATACCATCCCAAATAGAAATTACTCCTACTCCCAGTATTGTCAAAACACTCATAAACATAAGTGTACATCCCATGATCCTTGCCCCTTTAAACAATTCTCTTTTCCTTGGCTGAATCACATCCCGTGCTTCTTTAGGAGCTGAAGAGAATAATCTCTGATCTTGAACAAATGCTACAGCAGCTATTAGTAATACTGTTATTGCCATACAAAACACTATCGCAAGAAATATCGTTAATAACATAACTATCATCCTTTCCTTCCGGTTTATAGGAATTTAATCTCTAGGTTAGTTAGAACTAACCCATTCCTATGATAGTCCATTTGTTAAGAAAAATAAACGATAGTATAAAGAAAAGAGCCCCACCAAACGGTAGGGCTGTATAAGCTTAGTCCTTATCTAAACCTAATTTTTCCTTTAATTCATTCATAATATCATATGCACTGTAAAGGATTGGAATTTCATAAGTCTCTTCTTTTGAATGCTGTGGATCCCATACCTGTGCAAAGAACGGATTCTTTCTTGCAATTGCCGGATAGTTCCATGACTTACGCAGACACTCCGGACACCAGTGACCGCCATGCAGTACGGCATTGACAGAAAGCTTAAACGAATGACCAAAAGCACACTTCCATTCTACCGGTTGATAAATATCCTTTGGTGCTTCTTGTTCAAAGCTTCCTCCGCGATATTTCGCTGCTTCTTTTAAATCCTCTGTATCTAAATTGTTAATGCCGGTCTTCTCATTATATCCATGATTCAAATAGGATTCTTCTTCACTTGGATGATGGAGGTCCAGTTCACGCTTTTTATTCATTTCTTCTTCCGAACCAAAGAACGCATTGATCCAATCCATTTCATGATTTTCCTTCATCCAGAGATAACCCATACGCTTTTTAGCTATCTCAATATTATGCGCTCTCATACTCTGGGCAGTAGGCATCATAGCTGCAATCATCGGATTTTTCATCATACGACTGATCTCTCCGGCTACACCACCCCAGTATTGATCTGCAGGGATACAGCGGAAATGTAAATACTGATCCAATAGATCTGCATCCGTGTAATACTGTCCATGGAAATTAAATCTTGCCTGCATTTGAATATCATTCGCTTCTTCATATTTGATACCCATTGGTTCTAACATAATATTGGAAAGTTCCCAAGTGGCTAGACGATAACCTTTTCCGCTGCTCAAATTATACGCTTTGCGCCAGAAGCTCTCATCAACCCAGTCTTCACATAAGTTCGCCATGCAGATACCGGATTCAATGGAAGTACTCCATTCCAGTACATTATTTACAGGCTGATGGAAGATAATCGGTTCTTCCCCGGCTCCTTCAGCACTTGGATGCTGTCCGGTCTGACGAATCGATACCCAATATTTCAAACCGCTGTCAAATACACAAGCCTCAGAGAACACTTTGGAAAGAGCATAATAATCATGGATTGACGGGAACATCGGGTCTCCCACACGTCCAAAGTGTACCGGCTCTAGTCGGCTTCCTGTCATCGCAACAGTTCCGACATACGCAAAATGCACTTTATCCGGATCCGGTTGTTCTTTGATTGCCTTGATGATATTTAATGTTGAGCCAATATTTGTATATAACGTTTTTTCAGGATACGCATCCGCTGCCGGAGATACCATGGCACCGATATGAAGAACATAGTCTGCTCCATCAACACATTGTTTTATCGTATCGTAATCTGTCATATCGCCCCATACAATCTCAAGGGCCGGACAGCGGTACTTTTTCAATAATTCTTTATTCTTTTCGGAAGGTCTTGCCAAAATTCTTGTTTTAAAACGATTAGAGCGTGAAAGAAGCTGTTTCATTGTCTCCTGTCCCATCGTTCCGGTAGCTCCGGTCACAAATACAACCTTCTTTGGACGCATAGCGTAGGCATGTTCTACCGGGTCATCAAATTTCAAAGCGACATCAAATGCTTCTCTTGTTGCGTTGAGTGCTCTTCTTGCACCGGCTGCATCACCAATTTCAAAATAAGCTACACCGTTTTCACGGCATGCTTTCTCTAAGGCTTTGCCATCACGCTTTAAAGAACCAACTGCCATTACCGCAAAATCACACGGATATGAATTCGATTCTCCATCCTTTTCTCCGATTACCGCATGGTCACCAATCTCTTTGACAGTTACTCCGGTAACCGGAACAATACCTTCGGCATATACGGATTCCATGACGCAGATTTTTCTTGGCTGTCCTAAATCCATACAAATTTCCGGCAGCATCTCTAAAACCGTTACCTTCACACCTTTTTGAGCAAGATATTCAGCTGTCTCTACACCGACCATACCGCCGCCGATCACAACAGCTGTTCCTGATACCTCTGCCTTTCCGTTCAATACATCATGAGAGCTTACCACAAAATTCTGGTCATGACCCGGTACCGGTACAATAATCGGTTTGGCACCAATCGCATTGATCAGTGTATGCGGTTTGATTTGGGCAATTAATTCCGGTTTTACCGGAGTATTCAAGCGAATATCAACACCCATTTTCTCTGCCTGTTTTCCCATCAGAAGCACAGCAGCCTTCATTTCCTGCTTACGAGGTGCTTCTCCGGCTGTCACAAACTGTCCACCCAGTTTATCGGAAGCTTCGCAAAGAATTGGATGATGTCCGCGTTTTTTCAAAGTGATGGCAGCTTCTAAACCGCCGATACCGCCTCCGGCAATCAAAACCGTTTCCGGCTTATCCGTCTTTGTGATTGTGCATTCCTTTTCACGTCCTAAAGCCGGGTTTCTAAGACAGGTAATCTGTTCTACGTTCGTATCCGCAAAACAGTCATAGCAGCCTTGGTTACATCCTACACAATATTGAATATCATCGATATTACCTTCTTTTACTTTATTCACAAAGTCCGGATCTGCAAGCTGGGCTCTTCCCATCACAACCATATCCACCTTGTCTTCTTCTAACAGCTTTTCAGCCAGCTGGGCTGTGTTGATTCGACCTACACCGATGGTGAGCATATTAGTCTCTTTACGGATTCTTGCCGCATTATCCACGTTGAAAGCCTGTGGCAGATCAACCGGCGGTACTTCAAATTTTAAGCCGGCAGAAATAATATTACCGCGGGAAACATCCAATACATCCACTCCGGCATTCTTAGCTAATTTACAGAATTCAATTACTTCTTCAATAGTAAGTCCGCCTTCTAAATAATCATCGTGAGCATCGATTCGCATGAACAGAGGCATTCCATCCGGAATGTTTTTGCGAATGGCTTCAATACATGCCAATGGGAATTTAGCACGGTTTTCAAAACTTCCGCCATACTCATCCGTGCGGTGATTTATACCGCCGGATAAGAAGGAGTGCGGCAGATAGTTATGCGCACAATGAAATTCAATGCAGTCAAAACCGGCCTCTACTGCTCTTGCGGCAGCCTTTCCGTAACAATCGACAATTTCTTCAATCTGTTCCTTAGTGATACCCGGAAGAGTTACTCCCGGTGCCACCGGCATATCCGATGCCACAAGAATCTGAGCAGTCTGGTCCATCCCAACCGCAAGTGATCCCTGCCATAATTGAATTCCGGCATTACCTCCGGCATCATGAATCGCATCCGTCAACTTTTTTAAGCCCGGAATATATTTATCATCACTGATGGAAAGGAAATGGCGCGGTGCACTTGGAGTATGAACGCTCGCTACCTCTACAATATTCAATCCGGATCCTCCTTTAACCCGCTCTACATGATATTGGATCAAAGTATCTGTTACATAGCTGTCATTGCCGGAGAATTTCGTTCCCATAGCAGGTAGAATAATCCGATGCGGTAACTCTAAATCACGAATCCGAATCGGGGTAAATAATTTTTCAAACATAGCTTTCCTCCTTACCTATTTGTCTTATTTCTTGATTTCATGTTACAGCGTTCATCAGCAGGACAGTCAAGAAGAAAAAAATGCAGAAATTTTGATATGAATTCCTACATTTTTTGAATTAAAATCATTGTTTTTGAATACACAGACTTCAATCATTCTTGAAAAACCGTACACCCAACTGTATAGTTTGAGTATAGGAAGGTATTATCTCATGAAAATGAAAGAAATCTGTCATCTTACCGGTCTTTCAAAACGAAATATTCATTACTATATCTCGGAAAACCTTTTATCTCCTAAACAGGATCCCAATGGGTATTATAATTTTACTGATCAGGATTACATTGCTCTTTTGACGATTCAAAGACTTCGTATGGCTGATTTTTCCATTGAACAGATTCGTGCTATCATTCAAAACCCTCCAACATCGGTTTATTATATCAATCAGCATCTAAAACAGCTTCGCAAAAAAATACAGTATTTTACAGAGATGGAATCTGCTGTTTCCTTTATGCAGAAAAATATACCGTTTCATCCCACTATAACCGACTTAAAAAATCTATGTGATGAAGCTCATATTCCCGAAAGACCGGATGCAGGCCGGAATGAAACACTCAATGATATCAATTTAGTCAACCGCTATCTTTGGGAAAGTTTCCTTCCCGAAACACCATTTACAGAGTATCAGGAATTTCTCTGGAACAAAATCAACCGTATGACTCTGGAAGAATGCGAAACAGACTATCACCTGTTAAGTATGAGTCTTCATGAACTGAATTCCCGGCAAATTGAAACGTTTTTTTCTGATAACCGAAAATTGCATGAAGAAGTAATTGGACTTAATGAGCATCAATATGAGAGCTACGCCGATCAAATGAAGAAGGATATTATCCAATTTCTACAAAGCCCTCCTTTGATTCGCAATTGGAAAATGCAGTATACAAATATATATGCGCCTTCAACACGCCTGTACGATTCACAAATCGCCAAATTAATGGATGAACTAAGCCCATCCTTTGCCACATACAGAAAGAATATCCACATTACCTGTAATATCGTATATGAATGGCTGCACAGCGATGAAGGCAAAGATGTATTGGCATCGATATATGATACATTAGGAAACCTCTGTGATATCGATTCATGCAGCCATGGACAACTACAGGCTATCGCTTCAAACGTTCATTTTCCATCTTAAAAAGAGTGTCTCTGATTTTTCAGTGACATTCTTTTTTTGTGCATGTCAAAGATATTCATTTATAAACGGTTAAATGATTCGAATGGATAGAATCTCTTACAAAAAAGACATTGCCCTTAAGACAATGCCTTCTTTCAATACACCTTTATTTTTGACGATTCATTTTACAGTAATGAAGGAACTGTTTTTTCAGTTCATCTTTCGACAATTTGAACTCTTCCAATAACTTAGCAGCCGGTCCACTGTGTCCATAGACATCCGGTATACCGATTTTATGGACAGAAACCGGATAGTGTTCTGTAACTACACCGGATACCGCCTCACCAAGTCCGCCAATCGTGCTGTGTTCTTCTACCGTAAGAATATAGCCACAGTCTTTGGCAGCCTGAATAATCATTTCTTCATCAATCGGTTTAATAGAACACATATTGATTAAACGAATATGGAATCCTTCCTCTTCTAATTCATTTACTGCCTGTAAGCAGTTATATGTAATAATACCGGCACAGATAACAGCTAAATCGGTACCGTCGTGGAGTAATTCTCCTTTTCCGATGGAAAACTCATAATCCTCATTATGAAATACTTCTGTTGCGTATCGGCTAAAACGCATATATACAGGACCTGAATGCTGATAAGCAGCTTTAACACAAGCTTTTGCTTCGATGTGGTCAGCCGGTGATAATACAACCATTCCCGGTATTGTGCGCATTAAGGCAACATCTTCTAAACATTGATGCGATGCCCCATCTTCTCCTACCGATATACCGGCATGCGTTGCCCCGATCTTTACATTGAGTCTTGGATATCCGATGGTATTTCTTATCGCATCATAAGCCCTTCCTGCCGCAAACATCGCAAAGGAGCTCGCAAACGGAATCAATCCCATGGCGGCAAGACCGGCCGCAACGGACATCATATTACCTTCGGCAATACCGCATTCAATAAATTGTTCCGGTAATTCTTTTTTTACATAATTGGATTTGGTTGCTTCAGCTAAATCAGCATCCAATACGACAATGTTTTTATCTTCTTTGGCAAGTTCCAACAATGTCTGCCCATAAGAGACTCTTGTGGCAATTTTATCCATGATAAGCCTCCTTTAATTCCTTCATCGCAATTTCATATTCTTTATCATTAGGCGCTTTTCCATGCCATTCTACCGCATTTTCCATAAAGGATACCCCTTTTCCTTTAATGGTATTCATACGAATCACAGTCGGTCTTCCATCACTTTGATGGAATAAGGAAAACGCATTCTTTAACTCTTCAAAGTTATGGCCATCAATAACGATTACTTTACAGCCGATTTCTCTTAACTGGTCATCAATATTATTCAGATTCATTACCTTCGGGATTTCACCATCAATCTGTAAACCATTCCAATCAATTAAGATACAGAGATTATCCAGATGATATTGAACCGCAAAATGGAAAGCTTCCCAGATCTGTCCTTCCTGGCATTCACCATCACCTAACATGGCATACACATTAGTATCCTTCTTTAGATATTTAGCACCAAGCGCCATTCCGCAGGCAGTCGATAAGCCTAAGCCAAGGGAGCCGGAACACATATCAATACCTGGGGTATTGATATTGGGATGCCCCTGTAAAAAGCTGTCTGTCTGCCGTAAAGAATTCAACTCGGATTTATCAAAATAACCGTTTTGAGCTAATACTGCATATAATGCGGGTGCTGCATGTCCTTTCGACAACACAAATTTATCAATATCTTTCCGTAGTTCTTCATGGTATATATACTCTAAAGCTTCTACGATTGATAAGCTTCCTCCCGGATGTCCTGACTTTGCATGATAGATCGAATCAATAATCAACAGCCGTGCTTCCAAAGACAGCTTCTTTAAATCATCGTATAGATCCATATAATATCCTTTCTATCTGATATCATTTGCGATACATATTTCAATATTGAAAAAATGCAGAGCAAAAAACGTATTCTTCTATTGTTTTTGCCCTGCCCTCTGTTTCCAATTACATAGTACCATTTATATATGATAATTCAAGAATACCCCTATATTGATTTTCTCATGAATAAGAAGTATTATTTATACGACCGTTTTATATATTTCGGTCGCTTTATTCAGGAGATGTATTATGCCAAAAATATTTACGGAAAAAGATAAGAATACAATAACAATATCTATGTTTGAAAAAGGATTTGAATTATTAAAAAAAGAAGGTATGACCCATATGTCCGTTGAAAAGATCACCTCTTCGTGCAATATAGGAAAAAGCACCTTCTATAATTTCTTTACCTCAAAAGAAGACTTTGTGATTCAATTAATCGACTATAAACGAAATAAAGCTCTTGAATCTATTAAAAATAAATTAAACGGTAAAGACAAAATGAGTGTTTTGGAAGGAAAAGAATTGTTAAAGAGTATGACCTACTCAACAGATAGTATTTATCAATATTTAAAGCTTGAAGATTTATTGAAACTTCAAAAGAAAATTAATTATCTATCCAATCCGGATATCGATGAAGAAACAATCTTACTAAAAAAAGTATTTGACTGTATTGAAAGTATTAAACCCGATCTGGATTATTCACTGGTAGCTAATCTTCTAAAGATTATTACCCTTGTGACAGAAGAAAAGAAATTACTTCATGAAAAGGCATACGATAGAACCATCGATACTTTGTACCAGACGCTATTTGAAAACATCTTTGTGAAGGAAGCTCTATGAAATACGATATCACCGCAAGATTCTTTCCATTGATCTTTGATCAATATGCCTATGATTTTTTTAAAAAGGAAGGCTTATCTTTATCAAAGAAAAAGATACATGAAACCTATAAAGAAATGGTCAAAAGAACACCAAGCCTTCCCAAAGACAATTCCTTTATCGGTAACTTATTAATGGGATGTTATGCCCTGTCTTTTTATAAGGCATATCCCGATGTGATAAATGAAGAATTATTTCATCAATTGGTACTAACCCTGTGTTTGAGTAAACCAATGGTAAAGGCACACAAAAATGAAGATCCCTTTGATGAAAAAGTCCTTCTTCTTAAAGAAAAAGAAGCCGTTCTATCCCAAAATTCATCCTATGAAATGGATTGGAAATATACCTTTAAAAGAAATGATGATTCCTATGATTTAACGTATACAAAATGCGGCTTATGCCAATTGGGTAAAAGAGAAAACTGCTTTCATCTGATTCCATATCTTTGTGAAGCAGATTTCATCACTTATGACTTAATGGGAGCCGACTTAAAAAGAACACAGACACTCGCAAAAGGAGATCCATGCTGTGATTTCCATATTTCAAGAAAGGATACATAAAATGATTACAAACGCATTAAGAGATGGACTCATTTGGTCTGTATTATGGATTGGTTATGTTTATATGTTATTGAAATGGTTCCCATGGGAGATGGTTCATGAATATCCTGAGGACATTAAAGAAAAGACAACACTGAAAGAACCAACTCAAGAGCAAAAGAAAAAATCAAAAATATATGGAGGACTTGTATCCATAATTCTATTTGCGATACTGGCCATCTTTCCTATTCTGTACTTCCGGTATCAAAAGGTTAGCTTTATGACGGTATTCTTCTATACATGGATCGTTGCCATGACATGGGACGTGGTCGATCTAATTATTATGGATTGGTTACTTGTTTGTACAATCACACCGGATTGGCTGATTCTTCCCGGCACCAAAGGATGTGCAGGATATAAAGATTATAAATTCCACTTTATCGGATTTTTACAGGGATGTATTTATATCACCATCACGGCTTTGTTGATGGCAGGTATTGCCTTTTTGATTCTGAAATTTCTTATATGGTAATGATATCCGTTAAATTCATTACCAAAATTCCGATTCTTACCCTATAATTTTCTTATACAGCATAACAGGAGGCATACTATGCGATTGGAAGACTACGTATACGAAGATTATAAAGAATATGAAAAAGCATGTGATAAAATGCGGGAGCATAATGAAGGATACTTGGAAATATTTTCAAAAGATTTAGAACAAAAGGGTCTGACCGCTAAAACGATTAACGGACATCTCAGCAATGTTGATTTCTTCCTTAACATTTTTCTTCTCCGTGAAGGAATTTTTACCATGGATGAAGGACTGTTTAAAATGGATGAATTTTTCGAATTCTTTATCCGCAAATGCATGTGGTCATCTCCGACCACTATCAAATCGACAGCTGCCAGCTTAAAAAAATTCTATAAATCGATGGCTGATCACGGATTTATTTCCCAGGATAAATTAAGACAATTCAACGCAGAGATTAAACAAGGTGTGCCCCAATGGATCTACGAATATGAATTATATATGTCCGATTCCTATAACCCTTTCTGGTAAACTCTGAATTCTATACTTCATTAGCTATTAAAAACAAGACACTTTCTTTTCAGAGAGTGTCTATTCTTTTGACTGTAGATGATGATAACCTAACTTTTCTCTGGCAGCCTTTAATGTACTGCCGTTTCTTACTTCAGCGATGATCTTCTGTTCTGTCTGTTCTATATTCTGGGCAATTTTTAAAATCTCTTCTGCTTTTTCTTTTGGGATTACTAAAGCTCCGGAATCATCTGCCAGTATAATATCTTTCGGGCGCACCTGTACACCGGATATTGATACCGGAACATTTACGGCATCCACGGTTACCCGCTCTTTTCCTGTTACCATATATTTCCCTTTGGTGTAGATTCCATATCCTAATTCTTTAATACCGCTAACATCCCTGCATACACCATCAATGAGTGTACCTTCAATTCCCTTTGTCTTTGCGGTAAAGGTCATGATATCACCCCATACCGTACAATACAGACGTCCGCCGTTATCAATAACTACTACCTGACCCGGCTTAACATCATCGATAAAATCACCGACAGTTCCCTTTTCCGGTCCACATGGAATATAGTGTACCGTAAAGGCATCTCCACATATTTTATGACCTTCCACAACGGCCTGGATTCCAAGTAATCCGCAGGGAATTCCTAATTTATCCATGGCATCCGAAATACTTGCCGTATCCATTTTCTTTAACTCTTGAATTAATTCTTTCTGTTCCATATATTCATCCTCATTTCCTTAAGCCCACTATAACATTTCATAATTCAGGTATATAATGAATATATTGAATATAAATTATCGAAGAAAACGATATTAAGGAGAATATATGACCTACGAACAAATCGAAACATTCTTAACTATTATCACCTGTAAAACAATATCCGCGGCAGCCCAGAGCCTCTATGTATCCCAATCTACGGTTTCCACCCGTATTCAGCAGTTAGAAGATGAATTAGGAGTTCCCTTAATTATCCGTCAGAAGGGACATAGAACCATAGAGCTTACAAGCTATGGAAGAGCCTTTATTCCTACGGCAAGCCAATGGGCTTCCCTTTGGAAAGATACCATGCAGATTAAAACAGCCGGTGCTGTAGAAACCCTCCACATCGCAAGTGTGGATGCGGTAAATAATTATACTTTGGTCCCTTTATTTCAAAAACATATACAAACATACCCAAATATTCGTTTGAATATCAGTACCCACCACTCCAATGAAATATATGGCCTTGTACAATCCCGCATGGCAGATATCGGATTTGTGTTTTCACAGATCAGTTATCCGGACATTGTCACAAAACCAATCTATCGGGAACGTATGTATTTACTATGCCATAAGGACAGCCCTTATCATGATGAAATCAGCTGTGAAGAATTAAAGGTTGAAAACGAAATCTTTCTAAACTGGGGACATGACTATCTATTGTGGCATGAACGTCACTTTTCTGCGATATCTTATCCTTTAATCAGTGTAAATACCGGATCCGGCATGCAGAGATATTTAGATAAACCGGGACGTTTTGCGATTGCGCCTCTTTCGGTTATCAAAGGAGCCATGCATTCAAACCCGGATCTTGTTTATTATTCTTTAAAGGAAACAATTCCTCCAAGAATCTGCTATGAAATTAAAAACCTGTATCCTAACCAAAGTAGAAAAGAGATTATCAATGTATTAGAAAAAGAATTAGATGAATTTATTTCATACGATGAGTCAATCAGCGCTTATTAAAGTTCAACTTTGATTCATAGTATTTTGTCAATTTATATATTCGGTTATCCTAGTGAATATTCTCTACTGTTTTTCAAAGATAGTGGATTTCTCTTTCTTGGCAAGTCCGATTATGCCAAGAAAGAGAACAGCTGCTTTAAAGCTGTCTAACTGTTTTCTTTTATTTGTTTTATTCGATGACATCCGGAATTACTATATGCCCCTTTCCACCGCAATATTTTGTTGTAAGGTCAATAATATCTTTGGCAGCCGATATAAGATAATCATCGGATGTAGCTGCATTTCCCTGAACGATATAAAACACATTCTTTGAATTTTCATCAACCGCTGTTTTTTGAACCTGACGGATCTCTAACCGACAGAGAATATCATTTCCATCATCACAATAGCTGTATTCCCCTCTTGGTGAAGGTGATGGTTCACTTTGGCCAAGCGGCAGGAAATTCTCTGTGCCATCGGTAAAGCGTAAGCTAACATTACCGTCTACGCGGTCAATATCATGTGCACCCAGGGCCAGCTTTGTTTCCAAGGAGATCAGATTATAGATATCGACAACCGGATTGATAAAGATTATATCTCTCTTCTTTTTCAGCAGACGGATAAGATTTTCACTAGCAGGAACATTTTTTCTGCGTTTAACCCCTGCTTTATCATGAAGGATGTGAAATCCCTCTAAAATCGGGTCGGCATGATATTCAATATCCTTATATTTTTCCAACAATTCCTGTATTTTTTCCTCTCGTATATGAAACCATTCCGGATCAATCGATGTATTATCGATTCCTTCAATCACAGGAAATACAATCTTAACCCCTATATCCAATACTTTTTGTTCTACCTTAAATTCGATCGTTTTAACATCACTCATTTTCTGTTCCTTCCCAAATTTCTTCGGCAATTTCCTTAACAAGTTTCAACTTGTTCCATTGTTGGTCTTCGGTTAGTTTATTGCCGATTTCGCAGGATGCAAATCCGCATTGCGGGCTGAGATACAATCTATCCAATGGAACATATTTAGCAGCTTCCCGGATCCTTTCTTTAATTTTATCCTTATCTTCTAATTTTGGCGTTTTGGTGGTTATCAAGCCCAATACGATTTTTTTATCACCGCTAACCTTGGCCAGAGAAGAAAAATCTCCGGATCTTTCATCATCAAATTCCAGATAGAATGTATTCACGTTTTCCCCGCCAAACAATACATCGGAAACGGAATCATACGGACCCTGATTGGCATAGGTGGAATGATAATTACCACGGCAGACGTGGGTATTAATTACCAGGTCATCCGGTTTTCCTTCAATTACCCGATTATTAATTTCAAGATATTTGGCTTTCACCTGATTTAAGCCATCCTCATCGGTTCCGTAAATAGCTTTTACAGCCGGATCTACCAACATACCCCAGGTACAGTCATCGAATTGTATATTTCGACATCCGGCATCATATAACTGCTTAATTACGGTTTTATAAGCATTCACCAAATCATCGATCAAAGGTTTTTCATCCTCATAATACTTTTTCGTATTTCCCCAGGCAAAAGGCATAACCAGCTGCGCCAGAAACTGTGCAGGAGCCGGTATTGTCTGTTTGGCAACAGTGTTTTCATCCTCCAGCGCTTTAACAAAGCGAAAATGCTCTACAAACGGATGCTCCCCTCTCAAGGCAATTTTTCCTGTCAAATACGTATCATCAATCATGGCTTGTTCCCCATGAAACGGAAGACCGGTTTTGGTTTTGGAATGCGAAACACCTGAAAAGCCCCACATAAAATCCAGATGCCATGTAGAACGGCGAAATTCTCCGTCAGTTATCACATGATATCCTAACTCTTTGATCTTTTTTACAAGGTTGTATATAGCATCATCCTCAACTTCTTTTAATTGTTTGGCATCGATACGGCCAGCCTCATAATCTGTTCTTGCCTTTTTTAAAGGTTCCGGACGCAGAAAACTTCCTACATAATCATAACGGAACGGTGTATATTTTACTGTCATTTTGATAACCTCCCTGTTTCATATAGCGCAATTATACAAGTCAGCTTAATTATTCGAAAATATAAATTAAATATCGATGGTTATAAAAAAATGTTATAACGGAAGAGGATTAATCGTGAAAGGATACTTTCTTAAGTTAACGTTATTTTTTTGTATAATTAAAGAAATAAGCAGGAGGATTTTATGTTGGATTTAATGGAAAAAGATATTGAATTTACCTTATCAGAAAAAGTATTGATTGATTGATTATATCACAAACCATATTGACCAACTTCCGGACATGAAAATCAGTGAATTGGCAAAGAATACATATACATCCAATGCCACAGTTGTAAGGTTATCCAGAAAACTGGGCTTTTCCGGTATTGTCATAGCTATTCTTCCGGAATCAATCAGAGGATTCAGATACCTTCTGACACTCTTTCGCTGCGTATAGCCAAGATATCCGGCTATCTCTATGAAGGTCCTTGGAATAGAGCAGAATTCGATAATTCTGTCTGCTGCATCTTGGGTACTAACTTGGGTATTAGTACCCAAGTTGTTGTCGGCATACACTTCAGCACCGAGCCTATCAAACAGAATAGTAACCTGAATGGTATTTTCTTTAATTTTTATCGTATCACGACCATATGTCCTAATAATCCTCGGGACGCCTCTTCCGATATGCTCGGTGATATGAAGCATGATCAAGATCCTTGATAATGCCTCATTGACGGGTACATTCTGCCCTTCATAGTTCAATGCTGGTGCATGGATATTGAATCAAACAGTTAACATCCTTTGATTCACAATATTTTGTCAATTTCCATATTACGTTATTCCAATGAATACGTTTTACCTCGGTTTTCTCTACTGTTTTTCAAAGATAGTATCTGTCATGAATTTCTCTTTCTTGGCAGGCCCGACAGCGCCAAGAAAGAGAATATCTGTTTTAAAGCTATCTTACTGTCCTTTGAGATAGTTAAAGTCTGGACAATTATTATATTTTTGTATCTTTGTTCGATATAAAAATCATCAGATCCGCCTTCTTTATACGCTCTTAAGCCAATCTGCTGTACAAAAGATAATATCATCCATGACAAAAAGACCTGCAACCACAGGTCTAAGATAGAATCATTCATATCCAATACAATCTAAATATTAGTTACACACTCTCTTTAGCGCTATGTACTCAAATTGATTCTTTCCAATCATCAATTATTTCGCCCTAGATAAAAAGTCAAAGGTATCATCAACAATCGATCCATTAATAATTACTTATCTCCGTAATGATTTCCGCATTGAACAATGATTACCGTATTGTCATCTACGCTGAAAATAATTCTGTTTTTCCTATCAATACGAATACTGGCATATCCACTGAAATCACCTTTTAACATTTCCACTTTCCCATATGCTGACTTATATCCATTTCGCATGATTTCTTTCAGTAGTTTATTTGCCTTTTTCAGGGTAGTTTTATTATTCTGTATTCTTTCGTAATCTTTCCAGGCATCTGATTGCCATAAAAGATTTCGCATAATCAATCCTCAATAATAGTATGTGTCATTACTTTTCCTTTTGTGACATCATCAATACGACGTTTCAATTCAGCAGCTTCTGAAGGAGTAAACCCATTCTCATCACAAGGAGCACTGTTGTTTTCTCTGTTTTTCTTAGCAAGCATAAGAATAAAGTTGATCATCTCTTTTAAATTCATATTAATTACCTCTTTCTATTTTGAATTCCTCAATATCTAATACGTCACAAAACAAAAAAAGACACTTTCTTTTTCAGAAAATGTCTAAGATTAAAAAAAGCTATCCTTTATAGTTCAATGCTGGTGCATGGATATTGAATCAAACAGTTAACATCCTTTGATTCACAATATTTTGCTAGTTTAAAGAAAACCAATTCCGTTGGCTCAATCACTTTCAGCATTTCCATATTCGGACATTCTAAAGATGAAAAGAAATTATCCCAATGAATAGGTATTACCAGTTTTGCCTCGGTTTTCTCTACTGTTTCTTCAAAGAAAGTATCTGTCATAGATTTCTCTGCCTTGGCAAGCCCGGCTACGCCAAGAAAGAGAACATCCGCCTTAAAGCCATCTAACTGTCCTTTGATATAATTGAAGCTTGGACGAATGAGATACTTTTTATCACCATGTTCAATATAAAAATCATAGGATCCGCCTTCTTTATATGCTCTAAGGCTTGCCGGCTGTATAAGCGGTTCGGTGATCGGCTGCCCTAAATCATCATTTAATTTATTCGGTTTAGAGTGTAGAGACTTTAATATTTGAATTCTAAAATCGCCGATAGAATAACTGCTGCCATGTTCAAATACAACGGTTCTCTCTTCCGGAACATTCCCTCCTAACGCTACATTTTTAGCAGACATGCTACCATAAATGGTCGCATTACATTGATTAGCAATATAAGGGGCATCCATCACATGATCATGATGTGTATGTAAGATAAAAATAGCTCTTAATCGATTCATTTTATGTACTTTGATCAAATGATCGCATAACTGTGTATTCGTTACTACTTCAGCACCTTTCACATATTTTTTAAGCGATGGGCGGGTAACATGCGCATCAAAAAGAATCTGGTATTTCCCGTCATCAAACAACAATGTAGTTGTACCAAAAAAAGTAATTTTCATATTTCCACCGTACCTTTTTTGTAATTGTAACATTTGGGACATGTTATAACAATTTGAGAAGATTTATTCAATGCCTACTTCTTCTAAAATCTTACAATCCTTCTTACCCGGTACATTTTAATTTGTCTGATACCCTCCAACAAATATCGCCTGCTTAAGAAAAAAGGTGTCCTTTGCGGACAGCATTTGTTGTTATTGTTTTTATGTTAATTGTTGATTATTTCATATCAAAATCGTTCAATCCGAACTCAAAGCTTTAGCCCGGTTTTCAAAAGAAATTCATCCGTGGTCATATTGATCTGCTCAGCTGCCTGAGATACTGTTATAACACCATTCTCAATCATCTGCTTAAGCATTAACATTTGTCCTTCTTTTCGGCCTTTTTCCATTCCTTCTTCCAATCCTTCTTTTCGACCTTCTTTTCTGGAAACGGTCATGTCATTGTAATAATCGTTGAGTGCCTTCTCACGCACCCAGATCTGTTCCTGTAATACTTCATCCGCATTTAGTTCATATACGGCATCCGCCGCTTTTTGTATAGCTGGGTTCTGTGTGTTTGATTTAATCATGTCTAATTTCTCCTTGCTGTCAGCCTTGAAAAGCTACATCCACATATGTTTTTATGATGCACAAAGACTCGTTCAGTCATAACTCAAAGCTTTAGCCCGGTTTTCAAAAGAAATTCATCTATGGTCATATTAATCTTATCAGCTGCCTGGGATACTGTTAAAACACCCTCTTCAACAAGCTGCTTAAGCATTTCCATTTGTCCTTCTTTTCGACCTTCTTTTCTCGCAACAGTCATGTCATTGTAATAATCGTTGAGTGCCTTCTCACGTACCCAGATCTGTTCCTGTAATACTTCATCCGCATTTAGTTCATATACGGCATCCGTCGCTTTTTGTATAGCTGGGTTCTGTGTGTTTGATTTAATCATGTCTAATTTCTCCTTGCTGTCAGCCTTGAAAACCTGCATCCACATCTGCCTATCGTCATTTGGAATCATTTCATCAGGGACTTTCGGTAACTCGAAAAAATGAATAGACAGCTTATCTGTCAATTTATGAAATCTTGTTTCGTTTAGTATGGAATATTTTGAATGATATTCCTCAAACTCGAGAAAGTTAAATCCCAGAATATTGATAGAATATGTCTGATGTAGATCCTCGTAATCTTCTCCGGATTTTAGCTTTTTGATGTACATCTTCGACCAATAATACAATACACGCTCCGCGCTTAATCCATTTTTATGTGCCTGCATTTTGATATTGAACTTACGATCTGCCGTGCGTACATGGATATCCAGTCGAATAAGCTTTTCATCGGATGTTTCAGGAACCAGTTCCGGATTAAGAACAATAATTTCATCTTCGTCCTTAAATGTCAGATCCAGAATATCTTCAAGAAAAACTCTCAATAAATCTTGATGACGAACAAACAATGCCTTAAATACCACATCATAAGAAGCAGAAACGATATCAGCCATCTATCTCACTCTCCTTTACATTATATCATGCATCTGATGGCGTAGAATCAACTGTAGGGATATCTACACTTACTAATACGCAAAAATAATGTTTAGGGAAAAATGTTTAATTAACTTTTCAAAGAATTACCAGACATATCTAAAAATCGTGAAACGATTAATAACGTGACGTTATAAAAAAAGACACTCTCAAAAGTGTCTATCCTTTTAACAATTAAGGCTTTATCACAGATACTTTTCAATTCGATACATCAAGAAAAGCGGAAGCGTATAGAACTCTACGTTTTCTTTTGTTTCTGATTTTGATACATTTTTTAATGAACATTTAAAGCCCCGTTTAGGTCTATAATCCCGAAGATAATTGACAAAGCTTTTGGCTCTTGTATTGTCCGCATATTTCACTTCCATGGGATATACATATCCATCTTTTTCCAGAATGAAATCCACTTCTGCTGTATTTCCGGAACGATAAAAATACGGATTAAATCCCTTCTTTACCAACTCACCTTCAACATAATTTTCTGCCAGTGCTCCTTTAAAACCTGAAGAGAGCCTATCTTCCAGGATCATTCTATAAGATACTTCTGCTTTTCTTCTTAAAAGCCCGACATCCGCCATATAAACCTTGAAATAAGAAGAGTCGCAGTTTGATTTCAAAGGTGAAACAGGATGATTAACCATCTTTGGCGTATAAATCAAGCCGGCAGAAATCAACCACTGTAATGCATCTTCAAGATCAGAAGCTCTTTTTCCTGCCTTTACATGGGAAAAGACAAATTTATTGTTTTCTCTGGCAATCTGGTTGGGAATAGAATCCCATATCCAATGAAGTTTCGGCACCTGTGAAATAGGTGCATGCTTTGAAAAATCTGCTTCATAATCACGAAGAATATTTCCCTGAATTTCATCTATTCTTCCATAGTTATGATCATCAATCCAGCTTTGTACACTGGCCGGCATTCCCCCAACAATATAATAGTTTTTTAAATATTTAGACATAATATCCATATAAGAATCCGGCAGGCTTCTTTCCAAAGCATAGTTTTCCAATATTTGAATATATTTTTCTCCATCATCTGCCATAACAAACTCTTTAAAAGACATTGGATACATCGTAACACGATCCACTTTTCCAACGGGGAACGAAAAACCTTTATCTTCTTTTTCGAGTTTCATTAGTTTAACGCCTAACAAAGAGCCTGCTGCGATGATATGAAGATTCGGCATATTCTCACAGAAGTATTTTAAAGAAGTAATGGCCCTCGGACATTCCTGTATTTCATCAAAAATTAAAAGTGTGTTCCCTTCTTCTATCTTTCTTTCCAGGATTATTGTTTCCAACTCTTTTATGATTCGATTTACATCATAATCATATTCAAATATATCTCTTGCCTGTGCATTTTCTTCTAAATTCAGATAGGCCGTATCCTTGAAGTAAATGCTTCCGAATTCTTTCATACTGTATGTCTTACCACACTGTCTGACACCGGTTAGAAGAAGAGGTTTTCGATTTTTACTTTCTTTCCATTCCAAAAGTTTATTCATTATATCTCTTTTCATACTATCACCAATTATATTTTACACTTTTTCCTATGAAAAATGTAGTATAGACTGCGTTTTTCATAGGAACTTTGTCGGTTAGTTTCATATATGCCATGAATCCGGACATCAAAAAAATACTCCATGGATTAAACCCATGAAGCATCATCATTAAATATTTTCATGTAATCAAGAATATGACTCATCGCATCTTCAAACTGTTCCCCGAAAAATTCATGACCTCCATTCTTGATTGTATATAATTCACAATTCAAAATCACTTCGTCTATTCCTTGTGAAATGGAGATATCTACGATGGAATCGCAGTCTCTAAGCATTATCAATACAATAAATATTGATACTATTTTTTCATCTATTTCAGATTCTCCTTAAAGAAGGTTTCTAATTTATCAAACGGAATACGATCTACGCGGTCATACAGATCAATATGTTCGGCATCCTCTACCACATACAATTCCTTTGGCTCTGATGCCATATCATATGCCTTTTCAGAGAAAGCTTTAGAATGTGCTCTATCTCCCGTAATAAACAGGATCGGTCTAGGTGAAATTTCTTGAATATACTGTAAGGCAGAAAATTGCATCATCGACAACATGGATGTAGCTGTAAAGCCATAACATGCGTTGACATGATGACCTCTTTTTGTCGCATAGAAACGGTTCCATTCATTTGTAAGAGGATCTGTTTCAGGAAGGTCTGCTGCCTTCTCATAAGGAACTTCCGGATAGTTTGGATGAATTTCCTGTGTTCCTCTTTCAAAATCATCCCAGCGCTTTTGCGCTAATTCTTTTTTCTGATTTTCAATCACTTCTGCCGGCATGCCAAACATCGTTCTTCCACCGGTAATGTCATACATCACTGCTGTGGCAATGGCTTTAATTCTAGGATCCACCGATGCAGCGGACAGGGCAAATCCACCGCTTCCGCAAATTCCGATCACACCGATCTTATCTCTGTCTACATAGGGTACTGTTACTCCCAGATAATCAACGGCAGCACTAAAGCTTTCCGCAAACAATTCCGGTGAGGAAATATTTCTTGGCTCTCCACCGGATTCACCCATAAATACCTGGTCAAATGTAAGAACCACAAAACCTCTTTGGGCGAGTTCATTGGCATATACAGAAGGTCCCTGTTCTTTTACACCGCCATAAGGAGCACCGACAATCAATGCAGGATACTTCTTCTGTGCATCCTTATTTTTAGGGCTGTAGATATCTGCTGCAACGGCAATTCCATAGCGGTTATTGTAACGAACGTGTTCTCTTGTAACATTCTCATTTAACTTTGTGATATATCCAAATGGCATACTTAATTCCTCCTAAGAACTGTTGTTCTTATTTCTAAATTCATTGGATTTTATATTTCTTTGATATACAAATACTTTATATCTATGCATTGGTATAGGATATATGCATAGGAATTAATTGTCATTTCCAAATGTTCATATCTTTGGCACTTGTCTTTATCATCGGTATCTAAGATGACAGGAAATCCTTTCTAATCAGTTATCTTAAATACGCAATAATCCGCCAAAGGCACACATTTTATATATGCTGTGGCGGTTTATCTAATAAATTCACTACAATAATCCGCCAGAAATACATATTTTATATGCGCTATGGCGGTTTATTGTATTTGTTCATTTCCCGGTTGATGTTATAAACAAAAGAGAGGGTTTGCCTCTCTTATTGCTGTGGTTCACGAATCAAATCATACATATGGAAGGATTCACCGCAATTACGGATACGGTCTAATTTCATACCCAGATGTACATATCTTTGGCATTTATCTTTATCATCGGTATCTAAAATAACAGGAAGTCCTTTTTGATCAGCCATATCAAACACATAATCCAACATCTTTTTCATATATCCCTGATGCTGGTATTCCGACTTCACAACCAACACCTCAATGCGGATAAACTTCCTTTTTGCTTTCATCATTCTAGTTTCAATGGTATTGCCATCCGAAAAACAGGCAGATATAAAATCTTTCATGTTTTTGATACCGCCTAAAGCCTTTCTTTCTGCTGCAATCATTTTCAAACCATCGATTACACCGATATTTCCTATCCCTTCACCGGAAAGAATCAAATACCCTTCTTCCCTCTCAGAAGTTGTATACAATAATCCACTGTTATAAGAAGCCTTTACAATGGCATTGATATACATAAACATATCTTCTCTTGTCCAGATATATTTCCGTAATCCCTTATCTTCGATATTATACTTATAATCAAAAAAGGCATCCGCAATACAATGTGATATTTCATCAATACGATCATTGGATAGATTTTCTAATTTATACATTTGTTACTCCTTTTCCCTGAAACGCAGCACCTGCAAGAATTCCTTTACAAATTGAAATATCCTTTCCTATACTTTGTATATGAGGATACAACTATGAGCTTTTGGATATTTATGTTTATTGTGGATTTATTAATTCCTATGATCTTAATTGGATTTGGATGGTATCTTAAAAATCATCCTCCCAAAGACATCAATTTCCTATTTGGTTATCGAACAATTCGATCCATGAAAAACCAGGATACCTGGAATTTTGCCCAACAATACTGTGGAAAACTTTGGATAAACCTAGGCTTAATTATGCTTCCGATTGTATGTATCATCCTATTTTCATGTCGAAATGAAAGTAAATCGAACATAGGAATGATCGGCGGAATTCTCAATATGATAGAGTTAATTCCCTTATTTTTATCCATTTTCATAACTGAACATGCACTTAAGAAAAAATTTGAAAACGTCAATTGACGTTTTTCTTTTTATATCCGCAGTCACAATACGGTCCACCGGAAGCTAATGTATATTCCCGGACAAAATCCGATGCCCCTCCTGCCTCACTCATCGTATAGTCCAAATGACACATCGCAGGCACATATTCAAATAAACCAAGCTCTCTCATAAGTGTACAGATACCACATTTGGTAAAGCGGGCTTCATATCCGCTGTTATCAGGATATGGATAATACTCCATATTCCAGGAATACGGATTACGCTCTGCAGCCTTAAGAGCAGCAGTCTTCTTCATTCCTTCCAGATCTTTATCGGTAAACTTCTTCTTGCCGCTCATTCTACAGAACCATCTTGTCGGCGGATTCATCATTGCCTTCGCATAGAAATCCGTTAATTCATCAACACTAGGCTTTCTTTTCATCTGTAATAAAAAGGCAGAAAATAAAGCACAGTTGACAATATTCATCTTAAAGCGGTCTTCCTTTTCAAACTCAGGAATATGCTCAATGATTTCCTTATATTTCGGTTTGGCATTACTTGTGATTCTTTTAGCTTCTTCAGTACTAAAATGAAGGGTTTCTACCAAATGTTTTTGAAAAGAATGTTTATATAAATACCACATGCCCCAGGGCATTCCCATATACTTCATTACCATTCTCCTTTCATTAAGCGAACCATCATCTTCCAGCCTTCTTTTGCCTCCGGACAAATCGGAAATACCGGATAACAATGGAACATACCCTCCCCTACAATCATCTGATAGGTAACATGATATTTTTTCATGGCTGCTTCAAAAGAAGGAGCACAGGCATATAAAGTTTCATCACTACCGTAAATAAAGGTTACCTTTGGACAGTTGGTAAAATCCCCTCTTTGAAGATATAGAGTATATTCAGGAACCGAGTTATCACCATGGGGCATAATATCCTTTGCGGTTCTCATAAATTCAGCCGGTATTGCCACATCAAGCTTGTCTAACTCCAACATACGCTGCCACTCTTCATCGGTATCCACACAGGTACCCGGTGATATGGCCATAATGTATCCCGGCATAGGTACATCATCATGCCCATCATTTATGTAACAAACCATTCCTAAAGCTAAATTTCCTCCCGATGAAGTCCCTAGAACAGAGATATGTTTGGCATCATAATCTTTCAACATCAACCGATAGGTTTCATGAATCATTTCATAGGCCTTTGTGATCGGATAATCCGTACACAAAGGATAATACGGTACAAATACATCCAAACCGGTTTCTTTCGCAAAACGTAATGCCTTTCTTACAGAATCGGGCCTGGGAGCGGATACCATACCGCCTCCGATGATAAATAAATTGGCTCTTCTGGCACGATCTTTATGAATCATCTTGATGACCGGAAAGCCCATCACTTCAATTTGTTCGATATTAAAATCATCATCCTGAAGCTTAGGAATCTTATTTTTGGCATTCTGCCTACGGCGGTTTTCCAGTAATTCATCAATTGTCATACCGCTCCATTGTTTCTTGATGTCAATTCTTTTCACAATGCGTTTTAATACTTCATATGTAAGTGACATATTTGTCCTCCTCTAAAATTCAACATGCACCACATAATATTTCTTTCTTTTTGAAAGAATATATAATTTGGTGATCCAGCTGTAATGAATATTCTCCAACGGGTATCCTTCAAAATAACTTTTTTGAATGACTTTTTTCACATTTGGACTCATCAAAGGAATTTCCTTTTCTGCATCCTCCATGTTAAAAGAAATCTTTGTATCATTTCCTGTCATTTGAATCTGTTTGTTTCCGGCAGATGCTCCCTTTTTACTGACAAAGTCAAACACAAATACTCCTTCAGGAAAATGTTTGGCCATATCATCAATTAATTCTTTCACTTCCCCGTACGTTAAGTAATGTAAGACACCGGCCGCCAGAAAGATAATTCCGTCTTCTTTTTGATACGGAATCTTTTCAAACCAGCTGTGATCGGTAATATCCGATACGATATTGATCTCCTTTGATCCGGCAGGAATATATTTTTTACGGCATTCAATGACCGGTTCAAAATCAATATTGACCCAGGTATTGGTTTCATTTTTCATCTGTCTGCGTAAACAGGAAAGCCCTGCTCCCAGTTCCACGATCACGGCACCCGGATACCTTTCTAAATACTCCTTAATTTCACAGGCAAAATCATATTGACGAATGGCTCCGGCAAGCGCAGCGCATTCTAAATTGTACAAAATAGAAGGCGGTCGTTTTTCTCCCATCTCATTTAAAATTCTTATCGAATCAGTATCCGGTAATATTGTCGGTAATTTCTTAACTGCTATAGCCCTTGACCATAAAGGAATACACAATGTTCTTTCTACACTGTCTTTAGAAAACTCACTCATTCCTTATCCTCCTGCTGACTAAAAAGCCACCTTCATCCATAACGGTCTCATACTCTTTGGCGATGGGATTTTGATTACCTACAATCAAATAATCACAGATATTTCCGTTGCCGCATGTAGAGCAGCGAATCAGCTTTCCGTGAATCTGTGATATGCCATAGAAATCAGAATTACACATCAAAGGTAAAATATGTAACAAATTATATTTTTTGGCAAATTGGGCATTGGGACATTGTGTAAAAGAATATCTTACCGCATGATTTTTGACATCATACGGTTCAAATTCGGTAATAAAAGTATCCGGATATTTTTGTGCCTGTACCTGATCCTTTTTAGCGGAATTTATAAAAATCGATGCAGCTAACCGCATATCCAAGGGACGGTTGATATTAATCAACTTACCGAGTGTTTTGAGCTGTCCCATAAATAACTCTTCGATAAATCCCTGTAGTTTTTCATTGGGTATTCTTTCCGGTAAAGCCTGCACAAAGCTAAAGACAAGAACTGCCCCATAGATCGCATGAGAGTGATTATTGTCCTTTCCTCCGTAATCCGGTAAATCTTTTAAGTAGGCATTATAACTTTCTTCTATTTGTTGAAAAATCGGCTCATAATTCTCATAGCGTTCCTTCACCCATTTTTGTATTTCTTTCCAATACGATAATTTTTCTAAAGGAATATGATTATTCACCATATCGTGCCTCCTTCATGTGTTTCAATAAACCGCCAAACATAAATAGTGAGCCTAAGGATATCCATCCTGTTGACACGGCATAAGCCCATGCCTGATTTCCAAAGAGTCGCATAATCACAATTATCAATATTCCCATCAAAAGATTGAATATCCTGCACTTCTTTGGATAAGGGGTATACCCTTTTGAAAAAGCTTTCCATTGAATAATGGATGCATACATAAAAAAGATAAAGAAAAGAACGGAGGCCGGCATCAAATAATACAGGGCAAAGGTAATAATCTGATGTGGGGCATCGACAGGATTCGATGCGTAACATAACTTTCCGTATGCCACCGTGATGCAGCATACAACATGCACCAACGCTCCAAATATTAGGATTCCAAATAAGCCCGAACGATATTTATGTGCATAGGATTCTGATTTTGAAACAATTAAGCGATAAATCGAAAAGTAACACAAACTTTCTAAGGGAATCCCAATCAACCCCAGAAAAGCGGATAATGCGACTCGTAAATCCGATACGGTTAAATATCGGGAAAAGTATTGATCAAAGCCGGTTAAGGTTTCATTACAGGTACCATACCCCAGCACAAAATCTCCTGCCAGGGCAATAAGTCCGGCAAAAATACCAATCTTCATTAGATGTTCTATGCGATCCCAATCTAAATTAGAATCAATTCCTATATCGTTGAATGTTTTCATAATTACCTCAGTTTGTTTAGACTAACTTTATTATAATCCTATTTACGACAAAAAAAAGAGACATCTTATTTCGTGATGTCTCTTATGCTATTCTTTCAGTCAGGACACTAAGCTAAATTCATATACATCGTAAATTGATGAATCTTATCATCATAGGAGTATTGGCAGGAATATTCATTCCAATCATTTGCGGACATATAATCCTGCATCAAACTACTAAACAGTTCACTTTGAAGATACGCATCAAATGCTCTGGCAGCCTCTTCATACGCAAAACGTAAATAGAACGTATATTCCCCATTATTCAATTTATCCGTAATATAAGCTGCTACCTCTTCTTCAATAAAATCATCAAACCAGGCACCGATCTGGCGGTAATAGTTGAGTGATCCATCTACTGCTGCAGGATAGGTAATCTCCGAAAAGTACGGATTATCTATCGTATGATGAAGATTGATTTCATCATCGGTCAAACAGAAATAATTGTAGTTTAATACATCCTGTTCCCCTACCGGATCGGACCACGTGGTATCAAACCAATAATACTGTCCATCGATGTTGGCCTCATTCCATGCATGGGTATCTTCATCCGCATATCCGGTTACTGTTAGACATTCAATCCCCGCTTTGTTACAAAGATATTGGAAGGCAGAGGCGTAACCGTTACATACCGATTCATGATTTAAAAACACACTGCGGATATCCTGGTTGTTCTCTGTGGCATTAAATCTGGTGTTATTGATGATCCAACAGTAAATATGATTGATTATTTCATAAGTACTCATGCCAGCCGTCTCGGCAATAACGGAATTGCCGATTTCTTCAATCCGGGCATAGATTTCCTGTACATTATCATCCATCTCCACATTTACAGAAGTAATGGATTTAGACATCAAAGAAGAGGAATAGCAATACGTTTGGGACATCCAGAAAAACTCCGGATGATCATAACGCAAGCCATACCATACCCTTTCTAATTGCTCTACAGTGATTCCATCAAGCTTTACATCTTTTTCAAAGTTAGAAAAGCTTTTATATATCGCCGCATAAGCCGACTTTTCTTCTTCATTTAACCAGTTATAGTAAAATCCCCCGTTTGTAAAGACAGGTTCTTCTTCTACAATCGGTTCTTCCGGTATTTCAGGATTTTCCGGTTCACTTTTTTTACATCCTGTAAAAGTAATCAAAACCGTTAATAAGATAATGAACAATTTTTTCATAGGGTTATTTTAAAAAATAATACATTTTTTTACAATATCCCTGTATTATTTTTAGTAGAGGTAACAGCTTATGAGTTATAGACAAATATATCACGCCAACGTCCTGAAAGGATGGGGCAACGATCCAAACGGAATTATCGAATACAATGGTCAATACCATATGTTTTATCAACACTACCCGCATGCACCGAAATGGGGCATCATGCACTGGGGTCATTTTGTATCCAAAGACTTCATCAAATGGGAAAACTGCCCTATTGCCCTATATCCCAATAAACATTATGAAGACACCTTAGGATGCTGGAGCGGTAACGCTTTTATCCGAAACGGTGAATTCTATGTCATGTATACCGGGGCAACCATGGAAACCCAAACCCAGAATATCGCAAAATCTTCCGATGGAATTGACTTTGAAAAATATCAGGGAAACCCTGTACTTACCACAAAACTCGCAAAAGAATTATCTCCGGTTCATTTACGGGACCCTAAAGTCATTGAAAAGGACGGATATTATTACTGTTTTCTAGGTACGCTTCTTCATGACAAATACGGAAATATCGTGCTATGCCGCTCGAAAGATCTAAGAGAATGGGATTATGTAGGACATCTCTTTGATAAGCAGGACAATATCGATTCCCGTTTCTTTGAACTGGATGGAGTATACGAATGCCCGGATTATTTCCAAATCGATGGAAAAGATATAATTATTACTTCCCCTCAGCATTTACCGCAGAGCGGAACCAGCTTTGAAAATGTGAATTCCTGTATCTATATGGTGGGAAAACTGAACTTTACAACCGGACATTTTGAAATCGAAAGTATTCATGAACTTGATGAAGGCTTTGACTTCTATGCTGCCCAGGTACTGCATACAAGCGATAACCGTCATATCTTAATGGCATGGAAAGAAATGTGGCATAGAGATTATCCGACAGAATCCGAAGGATGGATTGGAAGCTATTCCCTGCCAAGAGAATTAACTCTGGAAAATAATGTTCTTCGTCAAAGACCGGTTCGTGAAATACAGGCTTATCGAAAGAATCCTCTTACAATACCTGAATTCATCTTGGATAATGAAAAGAAAACCTTTGAAGGATTACAGGGAAACTGCATTGAACTTCAAGTATCTTTTGAAAAAGAAGATGACTTTGAAATCCGTTTATTAAAAGGAGAACATGAAACAAAAATTCTTTTCAACACAAGGAACAATACCCTTTCATTAGACAG
>JAGAWH010000207.1 GCA_017941505.1 Faecalicoccus sp.
AAGCTCAGATAGAAATTAAGAAGTTTTATCGTAATTTGTATTTGTTCACTTGGGAAAGGCATTACATCTTTCCCTTTCTTTTTTTCTCAAAACAGCCGGAGCTACAACTATGTCTTCTAATCAATCACTAATAAACTATGGTGGAAGTATCTTCTAAATAATGAATTGAATTATAGAATAGTTTTGTAATGAAAGGAGAACTCATGCAAACAAAATATGACGAAGAACTAAAAAAGATTGATATTTATGCTAAGCATCCTGGTTTTTTACCTTATATTGGGGATAAATATGATGAATATCGCATTCTTCATGTTGGGGAAAGTCACTATATCGAACAAAATGTCGATGATGAAAAATACGGTATAGAGTATTTCCAAGATTGGTGGACTGGTGGATGCTCTGAAATTGATCAATGCTTTGAAGGTTATTTTACTCGTCCTGTAGTCGAAAAATATATAAACAGTGATGGCAAAGGAAAATTTAGTATTTTTAATAATTTCCTGAAATCTTTCTCTCGAGTTGTGTTAAATAAAGAAATCACAATCACAAAAAAGAATGAGAATAGGAAATTATACGAATACATGGCTTTTATGAATTTTTTCCAGATGCCTGCTATATACAATAAAAACGGATTTCAAAAATCTTTATGGATATCTGCTAAAAAAGCAGGAGATACAAAATTAGCCGAGAACACTTGGAAAGAAGCATGTCAAAATGCAGTTGAAACTTTAGATGCTGTGATTGATGTGATTAATCCTGAAGCAGTTGTTATCACAAGTATAGATGCAGGTGAGATTTACAAGCAAAATGGGAGACATCAAGACCTCATTATTATTACATCGCATCCAGCTTCTCCTTTTTCCTGGAACAAACCATTGAAAAGATTAGGCGGTAAGACAGGAAAAGATGTTTTTGAAGAAGGGTTGAAAGTTATTTATAAAAAGTAGCATAATTTAATGTGCGTGCTAGTATTAAATTGATGAAGATAATATTACTGTGTAACGTGGAGGTAAGTTATGGAAAGTAAGAGATTTCTCTTATCAACAATAGGTGAATTAGAAACACCTGCATTCGAAGAATTAAAGAAATTATTGATTGGAGATTATATAACTTTCGCAACGGTGAAACCGAAGAATGTCAAGAAAAGCCATATGGCAGAAAAGCTGTATGATTATTTTGAAATGCTTGAAGTAAAAACTGGAACATCATTTGATAAAGAACTAAGAATCTATATGAATAACTTGAATGATATAGTAGAACCGCATATCGCCAAAGCTCCGAGTGCTAAAAAAGGAGATACACAGCCGATTACTGTACCACGTGCAAGAAAGTACTATGATAAGGCTGTTCAAATCAAAAACAAGAAAGAACCTACGGTCTCGCAGGTGATGGATTACTCCAGAATCATGCTATGCCTGTATATAGCAATTATTAAATCAAAAAATTATACAATTACCAATTTTGATTATTCTCTGGATTGCTTGTATCCCAAACTAATACTGAGATGTATGAAACAAGAAGAGACTTCAGGATTGATCCCTTCTTCCAAGAAAAAAAAGTTCAATACCGAAGAGTTGTACAACAATGACTCCTGTACTTTGATTATGACCGCCGTAATGCTTTCTGCTATTGTGAACCGAAAGGTAGAAAGGGATGATAACCATGAGTGATATAGATATCGCAAATATTTTGGAAGATCTCAATAAATATGCCAATGAAAAGGGAATTATTGAAATTGTTTTGAGGGATAAGAAAAAGAAGTTCGAAACATTCCAAAAGGTTATCATCAATAATCTTCCAAAAACAGAGGAGAAAGAACTCGTTGAAAAGGCATTAAATACCATTAATAACTTTACCAAAATTAGTGATAAGAATCTGAAGATGCTAAATCGTATTTCAAAAATCAATGAAATAGGATTTATGTTAAATGGGTTGAATCTTTGTGCTACCTGTGTTGGGTTCGCAATTATAAATGATAAATTGAATAAAATGAGCGATGAAATCAGTCGGCAGTTTGCTCACCTTGAGAATTTGGTGAAAAAAACTAATGATATTAAAACCAGAGGGGACTTCAACAAAACAGTTTCCGATCATTCGAACATGTTGGATCATGAGAGAAGAGGACAGCCGTATCCAGAAGAGAAGCTCTATAAACTCGTAAACAAGGAATATATTTTGTTGGATTACTTAATCGAATCCTTCCGCCAGGATATTTCAGCTGATAACGGAAATCTGATTTTTTTGATTATGACTGTATTATCGATGCTTACCGCATCTTTACAAAAGTACGATGAGCTCTATTATTTTAATAGCATCGATGTGCTGAAAGATAATCCTTGGCACTTATCGCATAACAACTGGATGAGTGCCTATGATACGCTGTCTTCAAATTGGTTTATCGAGAAACTTCAGGATTATGCTTATTTTGAAACTTCATTAGATACCTTTGGGGTTGATGCATATTATATTACCCTGCTGGATCAAGTGAGTGATTTGAAAGAGGAAGTCGAAGATAATCAGAAATTGATTGAAGCAATGGGAAACATAGATATTTATCGAAAGTACAGAGAATTAACAAATCAAGAAATAGCGGATTCTATCGAAGCAGCCTTTAAAGAGGCAGGAAGCGGCATGGATGAAGCTGTTGTAATGAATGCTTATCATTCTGCAATGCAGCAGGCAGCATTAGCTTAAGGTGTGTTATGGATATTAATGTTAAGAATGCATATGATACGCTGGCAAAAACATGTAAAGGAATGAAATATTCAGATACACCTTTAAAACAGTTGGCAGAAGATATTTACAGTTTTATATGCTATATCTCAAAGCGGGGAGCAGATCAAAGGTATAACTATTTCAATGAAGTATATCAGAATGGAGCTTATCCTTTATCTGATATAGAGCATGATACTGACGAGAATGTTCCAAGGACATTTGTTGAATTGAACAAGACTGTTTTTTCTTATGTGAATGGCAGTCCCTTAACGACCGGTGTCTTTTATGTGGGACTTATATCTAAGCTGGTTCAATATTATATGCACAGTCGAGTTGACAGAAAAGAAATTGATTCTGAGAAATGTATTGAGTATTTAGACAGACTTCAAAATCAGCTCCCGAAAAAAGAAACTGTATCTACTTCATCGGGGCATGAAACTAAAGTAGTTCAAGAAAAAGCAGAAGTAAAAGAAGCTGATAAGATTGAACCTGAAGAAACCTTAGACGAGTTACTGGAAAAGTTAAATTCTTTAATTGGATTAACCGGTGTTAAGAATGAGGTAACTACTTTAATCAATCTGATTAAGATGAATAAAAAGCGTGACTCACTTGGAATGAAAACAGTAAATGTATCGAAACATCTTGTTTTTACCGGAAACCCGGGAACCGGCAAAACTACCGTGGCAAGACTATTATCCAAGATTTATAAACAACTTGGTGTATTAGAAAAAGGCCAGCTGGTAGAAGTAGACCGTGGAGGTCTTGTGGCCGGATATGTCGGCCAGACCGCTTTAAAAACACAGGAAAAGATTGATGAGGCCAAAGGTGGCATCCTGTTTATAGATGAAGCTTATACTTTGGCAAAAGGTGGAACGGATTTTGGACAGGAAGCCATTGATACGATATTAAAGGCTATGGAAGACAATAGAGAGAATTTTGTTGTCATTGTAGCTGGCTATCCGGAGCTTATGAAACAATTCCTAGAGTCTAATCCCGGTTTGAAATCTCGATTTAATAAGTATATTACGTTTGAAGATTACAGTGAAGAAGAGTTATTCGAAATATTTAATGCGTTTAGTCAGCCATATGGATTTAAGTTGAGTAGTGAAGCAGAACAAGCATTAAAAGGATACCTGCATTGGGTTGTTCAACATAAACCGGAAAACTTTGCCAATGGTAGAGAAATTCGAAATATTTTTGAAACTTCAGTTCGAAACCAGGCAAATCGATTTGCAAATATAGCGGATGTTACAGAAGCCCAGCTAAGTGAGATTATTCAACAAGATCTTCCGGATTGGGTTATAAATTTCTAAAGAATATTGAAGAATCACTAAAAAGGATTCAAGAAAAAATGAATGGCTTATATTAGTAAACTAACCATAAATAATTAATTCTCATTAAGCTTTCATAAAATATAAAAAATGATATATACTAGATAAAAGAAAGTAATCAATGATACATTACTTTCTTTTTTAATAAATAGAACACGGAGGTAACTGCCATGGCTATGGACAAATCAGAACTGAACTATGGAGACTGGGTATCATGTGATGGAAAGATCATGTATGTCTATGACATGAATGAAGAAGATCCTAATACAGTAGGACTCATATTAAAAGATTCAAAGAAATACTATGACAAATCCGGATATACCTTCTATGAAGCCACGTATTATCCGGTAACCGATATAGAGGTATTACCTAAAAAAGAAATCGATGAAGATACTCTGTTAAGTTATTTCCGTTTAGAGGTAACTCCATGGGAACTTGCTGAAAAAGGACAGTATCCTATATCCAAAGTAAATCCATTCATCTTAACAGATGATGATTTAAATGCTATATCGTATAACGTTTATGGGGTTGATGCGATGTCTTTGGATGCATGGATGTTTCAATTTATAAACTTTAAACCATTTAATACTAAAAAAGAAGAAACCGTAGGTTTATCATTACAGCTTACTTTGGCAATCCTTCAACAGAACATGGCACCTTTTGATGTAGAAGAAGATGACCGACATCAATTGGTTGAAATCATTGATATATATTTAAGAAATAAAGGCATACCATTCAATGAAATGAATATTTATCCCCGTACTAAGAAACAAATTGTGATGGGTATGGAAGCCTTACCTGCAGATGAAATCACCAAAGATGAAAGAAAAGGATATGTATGGTTTCTGGAAGACTTATATCGAAGTGACGATATTGACTGCATCCGTCATTATGCCAATGCCTACTTTAGCGGCAATCAACTTGTAAAAAAAGATTATGATAAAGCACAGAATGCACTGTTAAAGCTGATAGAAAAAGGAAACGGAGAAGGAGCTTATGCGTTAGCGCATATTTATTCCAGAAGAGCTATTTTGAAGGAATCTTATTATAAAGATGCCTTTAAATACTACCAGATGGCAGCTGACCAGGGAAGGGTTGAAGCCAAACTAAAACTATGTCATATGCTTCGAAGAGGAGAGGGCGTAAAAAGAGATCCCGAAAAGGCATTTGAAATACTAGATGAGTTATATGACCAGCTCTTAAAAGTCTATCAGAAAGGTAACTATAAGTGTAATTATGCCGAAATTGCCTATCAGATGGGTTTATACCATGAATTTGGAATCGGATGTCCTAAAAATCTGGAAGAAGCCGGTCGATACTTTGAAATGGCTAAGGTAGCCCTTGAACAGAGAAATCCGGAAGGGGATAATAGTAAGCTATCATACGCAATTAAAGGATCAATTGAAAGAATCAAGGAAAAGATTATTGCCCAGGATGACTTCGATACATTAAATGAAAATTACATGATTTCCTGACTATAACTTTTAGTTATACCATGTATGAATTATTCATATTGTACAAACATAAAAAAATACTTTATTCTGTAATCAGAAAACAGGAACAATCCTGAGGAGGAAAATACATATGTCTAAAACATGGATCATTACCGGAGCAAGTTCCGGAGGAATCGGAGAAGGAATCGCCAGAGCTGTATTATCCAACGGTGATAACGCTGTTATCACTGCTAGAAGTCTTGCCAAGTTAGAAGGTATCGCTAAGGATTATCCTGAAACATGCCTTCCGATGACACTCGATATGGCTGATAAAGAAAGAATGACAGAAGTAGTTAAAGCAGCTGTTGAAAAATTCGGTACTGTTGATGTACTTGTCAACAATGCCGGTCATGGATACAGATCTTCTGTAGAAGAAGGTGAATGGGATGCCATTCATGAATTATATGAAACCAACTTATTCGGTCCGATCAATATGATCAAGGAAGTACTTCCAATCATGCGTGAACAGAAATCCGGTGTCATCATGAACACAACATCTATCGCAGCTGAACGTTCTGCCATCGCTTCGGGATACTATGCATCCTCCAAGGCAGCCTTAGATTTATTAACAGACGGTCTGGCAAAGGAAGTAGCACCACTTGGAATCAAGGTTATGGTGATTGAGCCGGGAGCATTCCGTACCCACTTCTATGATGAAGCCTACAAGGCAGCCCCATTGAAGGTAGATGCCTATAAGGATACGACATGGAAAAGAGCACAGGCTACCAACCAGAGACAGCAGCCGGGTGACCCTAAGAAAGCCGGAGAATTAGTCTACAAGATGGCTTATGCAGACGAGACACCATTTAGATTAATCATGGGAAGCGATGCCTGCAAGGTAGTTATCGATACTGCTAAGGCACGTATTGAAGAAGCTGAAAAGTTTGCCGAAGTTTCTGCAAGCACAGATTACTAGAATTGATTAGGTCCAGATTTTGGGCCTTTTATTATGACTTGAGCACCATAATAAGATTACATTCAATTCCGTGCTATTATTAGTACATGCTAACGGAGTAAGACTATGACACAAAATGAAATACACGACATCGTTTTAAAACAGAGAGAATTCTTTCGTACCGGTACAACACTGGATGTTGATTATCGAATCGAACAGTTACAGAAATTAAAGAAAGCCGTGATGAAACATAAAAAATCACTTATGCACGCATTAAAGGAAGACTTGGGAAAAAGCAGAGTAGAAGCCTATCTATGTGATATCGGACCTACTATTGTAGAAATCAATGAAATGCTTCATGGAATCAAGAAGTGGTCTAAACCGGAAAGGCATTATTCGGGAATGATGTGCTTTCCAAGCACATCCACCAAGGTCTATAAAATGCCCTACGGTGTGACTTTAATTATCAGTCCCTTTAACTTTCCTGTTTATTTAACATTAGGTGTACTTGCTGCATCCATCAGCGGAGGAAATACCGCTGTCATTAAAACCAGCTCTAAATCCAAAGAAAGCACTAAAGCATTAAAGAAGATGATTGAAGAAACCTTTGATGAAAAATATATCACTCTCATTGATGGAGGACATGATGTAGCTGATTATTGTCTTGATGAAAGATTTGATAAAATCTTCTATACCGGATCTCCTGCCATTGGAAAACATGTAATGGAAAAGGCATCAAAGAATTTAACGCCTGTTGCCTTAGAATTAGGTGGAGAAACCGGAAATTGGTGTATAATTCGTAAGGATGCCAATTTAAAGGATGCCGCAAGAAAGATTGCGTTCTTTAAATTATGCAATGCAGGGCAGATCTGTATTAATATCAACCAGATTGCGATTGCTGAAGAGGTAGCTGACAAATTCTTAGACTATTTGAAAAAAGAATTTGAACGTCAGATTGGTGATCCTCTAACCAATCCGGACTATCCAAAATTAATTACGGAAGCTGCTTATGATAAATGTGTAACATGGACAGAAAAATATAAAGACAGAGTTATCTTTGGAGGAAAGGGGAATAAAGAAAATCTTCGCTTTTCTCCAACCATCCTCTATCCTGTCAATATCGATGAAGATATCGTAGAGCATGAATTATTCTGTCCGTTATTACCGGTTGTTGGTTTTAAGGATGAAGATATTGATATGGTACTTGATACCATATCCAAAAGAGAACATCCATTATCGATGTATATCTTTACAAGAAATATCAAATGGGCTCATAAAGTCATGTCTTCTATGCAGTATGGAGGAGGCTGTATCAATGAGGTATGTATCCATATGATGGTCAAAGGTGTACCGTTTAATGGGGTAGGACACTCCGGTATGGGAGCCTATCACGGTAAATGGGGCTTTGATGAATTCACCCATCCACAGACCGTATTAAAAGGAAGAACCGTTGGAAATTTATCTTTGCGTGAGCATCCGTATTCAGATATAAAATTAAAGTTATTAGAAATATTTGAGAGGTAGTTATGGAAGATAGAGAGAAGATTATTATACGAACCAGTGTAATCGGCATACTTGCCAATGTAGCTCTTGCAGCTTTTAAAACCGTTGTCGGTCTTTTGACCCATTCCATTGCGATTGTACTCGATGCGGTCAACAACTTTACCGATGCAGGAAGTTCTTTGATCACCATTGTAGGAACCAAGTTAGCAGGCAAAGAGCCGGATAAGAAACATCCATTTGGACATGGACGTATCGAATACATGAGTGCCATGATCATTGCGATTTTGATTCTTTATGCCGGTTTGACCTCTTTTATTGAATCGGTAAAAAAGATTATTCAGCCTAAAACACCGGAGTATACGATAGAATCTTTAATTATTATTGCGGTAGCGGTTGTAGTAAAGATCGTTCTTGGACGCTATGTAAAATCCATAGGAGAAAAAGTAAACTCCGATTCTTTGATCAATTCCGGAGAAGATGCCACACTGGATGCGGTTATCTCTGCTTCTACTTTAGTCGCAGCTATTATCTTTATGTTTACAAATGTTTCCTTAGAGGCATGGCTTGCAGCGATTATATCAATTGTGATCATTAAATCCGGATATGATATGTTGTCGGATACCATTTCCAAGATATTAGGCGAATCCAATGACAGGCAGTTAGCACAGGAAATTATGAAAACGGTATGCAGCTTTGAAGGCGTACAGGGAGCCTATGATCTGGTGTTGAACAACTATGGACCGAACACATGGAATGGTTCGATTCATATTGAAGTGCCGGATACCTATACGGCTGATACCATTGATGAATTGATACGAAATATACAGGTAACGGTAGCCCGTAAACACCATGTAGTACTCACTGCCATTGGAATCTATTCTATGAATACTCATGATAAGGGTATTATTGAAGCCCGTAAGAAAGTAGAAGAAATTGCCTTATCGCATGAATATGTAAGACAGATTCATGGCTTCTATTTAATTCGTGATCGAAAGATCCTTCGTGCAGATATTGTGATCAGTTTTGATGCACCGAATCGAAGACAGGTATGCGATGAAGTAACCGCGCATATACAGAAAGCTTTCCCGAATTATAATCTTCAAATCGCAATGGATACTGATTTTTCGGAAGACTAGAGCAAAGGAGGAAGACGATGAACAAACGACATCATATATTAAAGAAAATATGTTTATGGATTGTCGGAATTGTAGTCGTAACTGTGTGTATGGCATTTGGAGTTTTAAATTATTATCCTTCGATCGGAAAACTTCCTTCCGACAACGATATGGAAAATTATTCTCATAAAACAGATTTATTCTATGATAAGACATTTCATAACCGAAATGACTATAGCTTACGAACAGGAGAAAATTCTCCTTCCTCTGACAGACAAAGACCATCTGAAATTATTCCTGTCAATAAATTAACAGAGATTCCAAGGGCCTCTTCAACCGATTTTAAAATTGTATGGTTTGGTCACTCTTCATCCCTTCTTCAAATGGGAGATAAGAATATATTGATCGATCCGATTTTAAGCAATAGAAGCTCACCGGTAGGTTTTGTAGGACCATCGAGATTCTCAGAAATTGCGATTGAGCCGGAAAACCTTCCGGATATCGATGTCCTCTTTATCTCTCATGACCATTATGACCACCTTGATTATAAAACCATCACAACCATTGATTCCAAGGTGAGTCATTATATTGTGCCTTTAGGAATAGAGGTCATCTTAAAAGGATGGGGAGTAAATCCCGATAAAATATCTTCCTTATTCTGGTGGGAAAGCGTAGAACTAGATGGAGTTACTTATACGCTTACTCCGGGACAGCACTTCTCAGGAAGAAATCCTTTACGCTTTAATGCGACATTATGGGGTGGAATCCATATTAAAAATTCCAGTCACAGCTTCTACTACACAGGAGATGGTGGATACACGGATTACTTCAAGGAAGTATATGAAAAGCTTGGTGAAGTGGATTTAATCTTAGCGGAAGATGGCCAATACAACAAAGCCTGGGCACAAACCCATATGTTCCCGGAACAGACGGTTCAGGCCGCAAAGGATGTTCATGCCAAGTGGTTAATACCGGTCCATTGGGGTGCCTTTGTGTTATCAACGCATGCCTGGGATGACCCGGTAGTAAGAGCACTGCAGGCAGCCCAAGAATTAAATGTAAATATGGCCACACCGCGCATTGGTGAAATTGTAGACTTTAATGAGATTAGTTCTTATCAGGAACATTGGTGGGAAGAAATCGAGTAAAAGAATCAATCCCAAAGTTTTGATGTCATAGTAGAAAAAAATGCAGGGATGTTATTTTGCCGTGATTGTACCTAAAAAAGAAATCATGGTACTATACAAACAGGAAGGACCACCGATGACGGTTTTCCTCAATTCATACGTTAAAAGACCGTACTATTTGTGAGATTGGCGGTCTTTTTTCGTGTCCTTCGTATCTTTCTCAATCTGCATGCCAAGACGTACAGATATAACCACTAATGTGATAATTGCCACAAAAAGGGCAATTAGACTGATCACGGAATCAACACTCATAAGCTCACCTCCTTCCTCAAGGAAAGAGAGGACAACTGTAACAGATGAGCAATTTCTTTAATTTTTTTTTCAAAAGAGATAATAGAAATTAACTGTTATCTTAAGATGATTGTAGATTGATAGAAAAAATGTTAAGATTTGAATGTAAAAGGATCACCGATGACGGTTGATTCTTGAAAAGATTAACGATGAATGACCGCTAACTTTTGTCAGAAGTGCTTTGGCGGTCATTTTTCGCGTTTTTAGAATTATCGTTAATCTGCATGCCCAGGCGAAAAGCCATCAAGACAAGTGTTATGATTGCCACAATCAGGGCAATCAAATCGATTACTAATTCAGCGCTCATAAGCAGTCCTCCTTTCCTAAGGGAGGTAATTGCTTCCTCCCCGAAAAAAGTTTCAAGGAGAACAACCGCCACCGTTATGGTGATCCTATACGGGGATATGCCCCGTAAAACAAATCTAACAAACCAATCTAATGATACCGTAACAGATGGGCAATTTCTTAATTTTTTTTCAATAGTCAAAATAAACCATACAATCTATAATACTTACAGGAGGATACTTTTATGGAGTTTAAAGAAGTTATCGAAAAACGTTATTCCTGCAAAAAATATTCTGATAAGAAAGTAGAAAAAGAAGCGTTAGAAGCAATCTTAAATGCAGGAAGAGTAGCACCTACTGCCAGAAATGCTCAGGAACAGAGAGTATATGTAATTGAATCAAAAGAAGCACTTGCCAAAATTGATGAAGTAACACCATGCCGCTATGGAGCACCGACTGTTCTAGTAGTAGCTTTTGATAAAGAACATGTATTTACTTATCCGGGCGGTCAAAGAGATTCCGGTATTGAGGATGCTTCCATTGTGGCAACTCATATGATCTTAGCTGCAGCCGATGAAGGCGTTGACAGCTGCTGGGTCAATAACTTTAATCCGGAAGTATTGGAAAAATCACTAGGCTTACCGGAAAATGAAGAAATCTTGATGATCATGGATTTAGGCTATGCTCTTGAAGGAGCCGGACCGCTTCCAAATCACACCAAGAGAAAAGATTTAACAGAAACAATAACATATCTCTAAAGGTCGATACAGTCGATCTTTTTTGTTAAAATGATGTTAAAGGAAGTGATTACTATGACAGAAAAAAGATTCCCGGATTCCTTCTTATTTGGAGGAGCTATCTGTGCCATGCAGGCAGAAGGCGGCTTCAATAAAGGAGGAAGAGGCTTATCCAACGGTGATTTACGAAGAAAAGGACACGATATGTTCAATGTATATGATATCTATAATGAAGACATTGAAAATATTGATGATTATTCTTTCCGTAAAGGAGTGGATTTCTATGGCAGATATAAAGAATATCTGGCCCAGATGCATGATTTAGGACTACAGTGTTTTCGAATGAGTATATCCTGGTCCAGGATATATCCAAACGGAGATGATGAAACACCAAACGAAGAAGGTCTTAAATACTATGATGATGTATTTGATGAATTAAATCGCTTAGGAATGGAACCGTTTGTGACCTTATCACATTTTGAAATTCCTTTGGCTTTGATTCAAAAATACGGAGGATGGTCAAGTCGTAAAACGATTGAGTGTTACGAAAAGTATTGCCGTACCGTATTTGAACGATATAAAGGAAAAGTAAGATATTGGATTACGTTTAATGAAATCAACAATGTTGTATCCTTTCCGTTCTGGTGTATTGGATTAGATGTTCGTAATTCGCAAAATCCATCGCAGGATATGTATCAGGCTTTACATCATTTATTTGTAGCGAACGCTTTATCTATTAAAGCACTGCGTGAAATTGATCCACAGGCTAAAATCGGGGATATGACATCGGTATCTACCATTTATCCGTATTCCTGCAACCCGGATGAAGTCTTTGAAGCCTTCCGTCAGAGAAGAATCAAGTATTTCTTTATCGATATGCAGGTATTCGGAGAATACCCATATCAGATGAAACGCTATTTTGAAGAAAATAATGTATCTTTGAAAATCGAAGACGGAGACCTTGAAATATTGAAGAATAATACAGTGGACTATATAACCTGCAGCTATTATCAGTCTTCGGTATATAAAGAAGGAGCTGCTTTAACATCCGATACCGGAGGTTTCAGATCATCTGCTAAAAATCCATATCTAAAGGCAACGGAGTGGGGATGGCAAATCGATCCAAAAGGACTTCGCTTTGTGCTCAATGAATTATATGAACGATATCATCTGCCTATCTTTATCTCTGAAAATGGGGTAGGTATGATTGAGACACTCAATGAACAGAATACCGTTGAAGATGATTATCGATGTGAATATATCCGAAATCATCTTTTAGCTGTATATGAAGCTATCAAGGATGGTGTAGAAGTATTTGGTTATACCTATTGGGGACCGTTTGATATAGTTGCGGCTTCAACCGGCGCGATGTCAAAACGTTATGGCTTCGTGTTTGTAGATATAGACGATGAAGGTAAAGGAACCGGTAAATTATTCCGCAAACAATCCTTTGACTGGTATAAGAAAGTGATTGAAACAAGAGGAGCTTCTCTGTTTGAGGAATAACTGATCAAATTATTATTTTTATAAAAGTTCGCAAATGCGGACTTTTTTTTGATTGTGCTTTCTTTGAAATCATAAGATAATGAGAATATGAAAAAAGTAAGATGTTTAAATAATAGAAACATAATTCAATACCTTGCTGTATCGGGAAGTGCTTTTCTATGCTTCTTTTTTGGCAATCAGCTTATATATGGCCAAGAACAGGTAATAGAGCCTACATCAGAAACAAGTACATCTGAAGAAGTTATATCGATTGATGAAACATTTACCGGTGTTGATGGCAATGTATACCAAATTACGATGACCGGATTAAATGATACAAATGCAGAAAAGATGGTGCAGGCAGTATCGGAAAACTTTGATCCAAACAGTGAAAATCCTCTAAAAGTAGTGGATGAATCGTTCTATGATGCCGAAAAGTGGTGTTCGGATTTCACTATGGAATATTGGAATCAATATGACGATGCCCAATGCTGGGCGGCTTCCACCTCCAATCTGATGTGGATATCCGGATGGGCAGAAAAGATGATCAATCCTGCTACCAATATGCCGTTTACATCCGAAGATGAAGTCTTTGAATATATCAGCCGTAAATTTACTGATAAAGGCTCAGATATCACTGTTGGGATTGATTGGTATTTTATGGGTGAAATATTCCCACCGGATAATGTCCTCGGAGCCAGAGTAGTAACTCCTTCTTATGAAGAAGATGGTTTATTAAAGGATATTAACAGTACCTCTATTCAAACAGACTACAATCTAATCGATGATCCTTCTCAAATCAAAGAAATTGAAAGAGTATCGAAACAATCCGAAAACCCGGTTGTGGTAGGAGGTAGCATTGGCGAATTACTGTATGGAGAATTATTACAATCCACGCATGCAGTCACAATAGCCGGTATTATTGCCAATCCTAACGCGGATACACTTGATCAAAAATATAAAGGAATTATCTTGATTGACAGTGATAATGATGGACATGTATCTGCAGCAGAAGCTGCCGGTGATCCTGCCTTTGGACCGGATGATATGTTTAATCCGGAAAAGGTAGCACAAAGACGGGCCTATCGGGCTGAAGTTAAGAAAAACCGACCTAACTCCTATACTGTGTATCCGTTATCGTATGAAATAGATGCATTAGGAACACCATATTGGGCAATTCATAATTATTCACATGATGAATCGTATGCACTTTATCGAATTACGGCTTTAGAATTACCAAGTGAATCAACGATTCAAAAGGGAACAGAGACAGAAGGAACCAGAAATATCTTTACCAATGTGGATTTAACATTAGATGTTCTGTTTACTACCGACCAGACAGAAGTCATACCGGACCCATTTTCAAAAAGAGTTGACAGTGCCATAAAAACAGTCTTTGAATCCGGAGAAGCGGTCAATATCATGTATTATCTCGGTAATCGCAGCAATACTCCTTTTGAAAACGATGTGACCATTGAATGGTTTGTTACCAGAAATAAAGATGGATCGATCCTAACATCAGGAAATGAGAAAAGACCGTTTGATATTTATTGCGGACTTAGAATCGGAGATCTGTTGGAAATCAATCCAAATGGTGAAAAATGGTATTCCGGTGATTATACCCTTACTCTCTATTTCAATCGTGATAAAACAATTGAAGAAGCGTATTATTTAAACAATACGGAAAAAACAGTTATATTCACCATTACCGGAAATGATGAACCACCTAAAAAGGAAGAAACAAACCCGGCTGCACCTGCATATGTAGCGACCTATGCTGCTTCCAAAGCGGTTCCAACAGGTATCCATCATCATTTATCTTTGTGGATTTCCTTACTAGGAGCATCGATATCAGGGATGATTATTTTGAAAAAACGCATGAGATGACCATACGGTCATCTTTTTCATTATGGATATTATTTTAAGGTTTGATACAATACATCTGTTAGAATATGAAAAGAGAGTTCAAATGACTACAATACATGAAAAAAAGAATCAATTAAGACATAAGATGAAGCAGATTCAAAGTGAACTAACTTCAGAGTATATGGATACAGCTTCAGATAGGATTCAATCCAGGATATTAGAGTTAGAAAAGTACAAGAAGGCCAAATCTATCTTTGTGTATGTCAATATGGAAAAAGAGCCTCAAACAGTACGGATTATTGAACAGGCAATAAAGGATGGAAAAAAGGTCTATGTACCTAAATGTGTCTCCAGATCTGAAATGTTGGCAATTCACATCCAAAGTTTATCCGAATTAAAACCGGATAGTTATGGAATATTAGAGCCGGAAGATTTACATGATACAGGTAAGGCAGAAGAAATGGATCTTATCCTTGTTCCGTGTTTAAGTGCATCCTTAGATGGAAGACGGTTAGGGCATGGTGCCGGTTAT
>JAGAWH010000208.1 GCA_017941505.1 Faecalicoccus sp.
GGAAAAAGGGTTTCATCGATTGGACACGGTTGAATAATTCACAATTGGTTCAATATGTTCCACCGAAACAGCCAACGCATCGTACCAGATCGTATTCCGGTTATCGAGGCATGCCGGTTGTTCAGGAAAAACCGATTATGATGGATATTATATTCTCCATCATTACCTGTTATATTTATGCACTGTATTGGATTTACCGCGCCAATGAGGATGCCAATCGAATCTTTACAGCCAATGGAGAGGCTGAGGAACTCAGTTCCTTCTTAGTTGTGATCTTAAGCATATTCACCGGCGGTTTATTCTTGATTTATTATTTCTGGAAGCTTCAGAATCGTTTAAGTGCGCTTCAGGGAAAGGATGGCGGTGACAGCATCGCAGTCTTGATCTTAACGATTTTCGGTTTCCGTATTGTACCTTTGGCAATTATTCAAAATACGATTAATCAATTATCTCGTCAGTAAACAAAGGAGTATTTTATGTATTGTTTAAATTGCGGATTTGAAATTATGGAAGGGGCTAAGTTTTGCAGTGAATGCGGTACCCGCGTCCCTCAAAAAGAGCCGATTGTTCTTACAAACCATAAAGAAGAGATGGAAAAAGTCATCCGGGAATTAAAGAAAAAGGTTTGGTATTACTTTGTAGATTTAAAACCCGAGGGTCCTTTTACGGAAGAAGAATTAACCCGGCTATTTGATGATGGAACCATTAAGGCATCTACTGAAATCTGGCATATCGAAAGCGATGAAGCCATTCCTTATATCAAAAAGGATTCTTTCGTCTTAGAAAAAGAGACTTCTGAAGAAGCTGAATCCAGTCAGGATGCATCGGTAGAGGAAGCTTTTGTAGAAGAAGATAAACCGGTTGACCAGGAGATTGTTGAACAGATGGAAGAAGTACAGCCGGATAATGAGGATACAACTGTTATAGAAATAGAAAAAACAGAGCAGCCGGAAGAAACAGAAATCGTTACTGAAGATATAGAAGAAGATGTTGACCAAACAGTTCAAACTGAATCAGAAGAAGTATCAGTTGAAACCGTAGAACAATCTATTCAAATCTATGAAGATGAAGATTCGGGAATTGTTGAGGCAGAAGAAGAAACACCGTCTGAAGAAATAGAAGAAGAGGTTTCTCCAACTTACGAAGCTGAACAATCAACAGAGGGGGATACTGCGATCATTCTGACAGAAACAAATCAGGATGTTTTTGAAGAAATTGAGCTATCAGATGAAGAAAATTGGGAAGCGAAGTCTGAAGTATTGGAAGATAATCTGGATTTAACGGAAGAAGCTGAATCTGAAATAGATCATCAAGCTATTCAGGAAGAGGCAAAATGGTACTATGTAGATGCAGCTAATAACCGCCAGGGACCGGTTACGGATACTGTCTTCCATGCCTTGATTGATGAGGGTATTATCCATGAAATGACCTATATATGGACACCGGGTATGAATACATGGCTTTTCTTGAAGGACTCTGACCAATATGCTTCTCAAACAAATCATCAAAAAGAACCGGAAGAGGCAGAAGTCTTTGGAGTAGACCAATATTGGGAAGAAGAGCCGGACAGTGATGATTATTATGCAGCCACCCAATCCGAACCGGAAAAGAAGCCGGTTGAAGAGAATTGGTATTATGTTGACCGAATGAATAACCGTCAGGGACCGTTAAGTACGAATGCCATCCGTTCTTTGATTAAAGAAGGCACGATTCATGAGCGCACTTATCTTTGGACATCCGGTATGGCCGGTTGGGAATTGATGAAAAATACCGATTTTTATCAACCGGAACCGGAAGCATCTAAAGACTGGTATTATATTGACTCGGCTAAAGTTCGCCAAGGAAAATTCTCCGATGCCGAAATGGATCAATTCTTATCGCAAGGTGTAATAACCGAGAAGACATATGTCTGGAAAGCAGGAATGACGCAATGGGCATTATTAAAGGATACAGCTCTTTCAAGAGGTGATAAGGCATCGATTTCTCAAGACGATGATGAACCGTGGTTTTACCGGGGACGGGATAATTCCCGTGTAGGACCGTTTACGGCATCGGAAATGGAAGAACTGTTAAGCCGTGGTACGATTAATTACCAAACCGATGTATGGAAAAGAGGCATGTCCAATTGGAAACCGCTGTCTTCTGCTTTACGGGTAAGTAAACCGACGCATCGGGAAGTAGAATGGTATGTTCAGATGCACGGACAGACCATGGGTCCATATCCGGAATCAACGGTCATTCAAATGCTTCGGAACAATGAAATTAACGGCAGAACCTATGTTTGGAGTGCCGGAATGCAGGATTGGCAGCAGCTTAAAAATACATCAATTCCTAAGTCAAAATAAGCAGCGATATTAGATATTCATTGATTTTCATGATTGAATTTTTTATAATCTAAAAGTCAATCATTTGTGAGGTGTTTATGAAAGAATCAAAAACAGTGTTAAAGATATTAGGTTTTATTCTTTTATTGGCAGCCATTTTCTTTGGATTGGTACTACTTTTTGCAGGGCTTTGGGTAGTTGACCGTTTTGGCAGCATTCCTTTTGAACAGGTTCTCTTTACATTAACTTCACCGCTTGAAGGAACGGAAACAGATTATGTCTCCGACTTTATTCAAAACTGTATGCCGATTCCTGCCATTATCACGTTAGTGTTTGGTGCATTGGTGCTGTTAAATAAAAAGTTTAAATGGACAGGTAAACTCTTGTCCGGAGAACAGGAGAATAAAAAGTTGTTAAGAGCTTTGACATTACCGGTTGTGGGAGTTGTGGTCTTCTGTGTAGGTCTTTCATCCTTTTTAAACAAGGTGCGCTATTTTGAGTATCTGGATAATCGAAATTCCACTTCCACATTTTATGAGGAATATTATGTGGATGCCAGAGATGTAAATTTCACTTTCCCGGAACAGAAACGGAATTTGGTATATATCTTCTTAGAATCGATGGAAACTACCTATGAGGATAAAGAAAACGGCGGATATATGGACCCAACTTTCTATTCCAATCTTTATGGAGCTGAGATCGATGGTAACCGCATTCGGGAATTGACCGATCTTGCCAATGAGAATTTGACCTTTAAAGGCGACAATAATGAAAATAACGGCTTTAATGTACCGGATTTCAACAACTGGACAGTTGCGGCCATGATTGGTCAGACAGCCGGTATTCCGTTGAATGTTTCTGCCGGAGGCAATGACTATGTCGGCAAGGACTCTTATATTCCGGGAGCTTACAGCTTAGGTGATGTCTTACATGTCAACGGATATCGTCAGGAGCTCTTACTGGGGTCGGAAGGTATTTTTGGCGGACGGTATTTCTATTTCCGCTCGCATGGACATTACGATATCGTGGATTATACCAGCGCTATTATGAACCGCTGGATTGCACCGAGTTATCATGTCTGGTGGGGATATGAAGATGAGAAATTATTTGAATATGCCAAAATTGAATTGACCGAATTAGCAGCCAGCGGACAGCCTTTTAACTTTACAACGTTAACAGCAGATACCCATTTTGAAGATGGTTATATCTGTGACGATTGTGAAGATGCATATAACGAGGATGTATTTTCCATGGTAATGTCCTGTTCGTCCAAGCGTGTTACCGACTTTGTTCATTGGATCCAGGAGCAGCCCTGGTATGAAAATACCACGATCGTAGTCGCCGGTGACCATAAAAGTATGGACACGGACTGGTTTGATGATATCGATCCATCCTACCAGAGAAAAGGATATTATGTGATCATTAATCCGGCTATTCAACCGGAAACAAATGAGTCACGTGCCATCTGCACGTATGATTTATATCCTACAACCTTAGCTGCAATGGGCGTTACATTCGATTCTGACCGGTTGGGATTAGGTACAAATTTATTTACCACAACACCGACATTAACGGAAGAATTTGGTTTTGAAGAGCTGAATAAAAAGCTCATGGTATCATCGGATTACTACGATAACCATATTTTGAAAGGTGTAGATTTACCGAAAAATGAGAATTAAGCGATGGTTTTAAGCCATCGCTTTTTGAATGAAAAATAATATCTTTCCGATTTCTTTTTTTCTTTTTAATTACTCGTATCTGTGCTATATTTTAATTAAGAAAAAATACATAATTCGTTTCTAGGAGGGCACTCTTATGGTAAGAAGAATCGGAATTTTAACCTCCGGTGGCGATTCGCCGGGGATGAATGCGGGCATCCGCGCCGTTACTCGAATTGGGTTGAACAGCGGATTGGAAGTCTTCGGAATTTATAATGGATATAAAGGAATGGTCGAAGGCTATATTGAACCGTTAACTCGTGATTTTGTAGCGGAAATCGGAACACGCGGAGGTACTATTTTAGGTTCAGCGCGTCTTCCTGAATTCAAAGATGAAGAAGTACGTCGTAAGGCTATCCATCAATTGGGAAAACGCGGCATTGAAGCTGTCGTTGTTATTGGTGGTGACGGATCTTACCGTGGAGCTTTATCACTCACTCGTATGGGAATTAACTGTATTGGTTTACCGGGAACAATTGATAATGATATTTCATGTACGGAATATACAATTGGATTCCAGACTGCTCTTGAAACAGTAGTAGATGCAGTCGATAAATTACGTGATACTTCCAACTCACATCACCGCTGCTCAATTATTGAAGTAATGGGTAACCGTTGTGGTGATCTGGCTTTATGGTCCGGAATTGCCTGTGGTGCAGATATTGTTATTAACAGTGATACCGGATTTGATGAACAGGAAGTAATTGACAGATTACGTGATATCGATTTGATCAAGAAGAAAAAACATGCGGTTGTAGTTATCAGTGAAAAGATTACCGACGTTGACCAGTTCGCGAAGAAGATTTCCTTGAATACAGGCTTTGCAGGACGTGCAACTGTATTGGGTCATATCCAGCGTGGTGGAGCTGCATGCCCATTTGACCGTGTATTGGCTTCCAGAATGGGTGAAAAAGCAGTTGATCTGCTGATGCAGGGAATCGGTGGACAGTGTATCTGCATCCGTGAAAACAAGATCGTTGGTATCCCAATTGAAGAAGCATTGGTAATGCCACCTGAATCACGTAAACCATTGATGAACTTATTCGAAAGATTAGTTTAGTTAAGACAATAAGAAAGACATAGCGATATGTCTTTTTTCTATATGAAAACTTGAAAACGTTTTCTGGTTGACATTGATTCAAGAATGTGTATTAATGCTTACGACATGCAGTGCATGTATGTGAGGTAAATAGATGAAACAGAATAAAAAGACAAAAATTGTATGTACAATCGGACCGGCATCAGAGAACAAAGAAGTGTTAAAAAAATTAGTGGAAGCCGGTATGAATATTGCCCGTTTGAACTTTTCTCACGGGTCTTATGAGGAGCATGAAAAGCGAATCAATTTGATCCGTGAAATATCTAAAGAAATGGATGTTCCTATTGGAATTCTACTTGACACCAAGGGTCCGGAAATCCGTCTTGGTGATTTTGAAAACGGCGGTGTTCAATTTGAACAGGATGATATCGTAAAGATGGTAAAAGAGAATGTTCTTGGCAACCATGAACAATTCACCATTCTATGTCCGGAAGTATTCAGCGATGTATCCGTAGGGGATTATATCTTGATGGATGATGGAAAAATGCGTGTCGATATTACGGAAGTAGGCGATGGTTATTTAATGGGTAAGGTAGCCAATCCGCATTTCTTAAAATCGCATAAAGGATGTAACTTACCGGGAATCCATTTAAGTATGCCGTTCCTTTCTGAAAAGGATGAAAACGATATCCGCTTTGGATGTAAACATGATATCGATTATATTGCGGCCAGCTTTACCCGCCGCAGAAAAGATGTGCTTGCGATTCGTAACATCTTGATTGATGAAGGAAAAGAATATATTCATATCATCCCGAAGATCGAAAACCAGGAAGGTTTTGATAACCTCCGCGATATTCTGGAAGTATCTGACGGTGTTATGGTAGCCCGTGGTGATTTAGGCGTTGAAGTTACTTTTGAGTTGGTACCGATGTATCAGAAACGCATGATTCGCATTGCCAATGAGATGGGCAAACCGGTTATTACCGCTACGCATATGCTCGAATCCATGCAGGAAAATCCTCGTCCTACCCGTGCAGAGGCAAGCGATGTTGCCAATGCGATCATGGATGGTACGGATTGTATCATGTTATCAGGAGAGACAGCTGCCGGTCATTATCCGGTAGAATGCGTTACAACCATGCATAAGATTGCGGATGCGATCGAACCGATGTTACCTTATGCCCAACGCCTTATGATCCAGAAGGAAACCAGCAGCAGAACTTATAAGGATGCCATTGGAATTGCGGTAGCCGATACGGCCCAGGCACTTGATATCAAATGTATCGTGGCCTTTACACAAAGAGGAATCACACCGACTCGTCTTGCCAAGTTTAGACCGATTCCGCCAATCCTTGCAGTAACCTATGATGAAAAAATTCAAAGGTCACTTCTTCCTGTTTTTGGCGTAGAACCAATTGTTTCCAAGGTTCATAACACCAAGGAAAATGACGTAGAATTAGCACGTACCATCGCCTTGGAAAATGGCTTCCATCCCGGTGATAAATTCATCATTGTAGCAGGTTATCCGGGTGGTTCAGCCGGTACTACAAATATGATGAAAATCGAAGAAATTTAAGTGAGTGAAAGCTCACTTTTTTTTGTCCATTACGGCTTGAGAATTGAAAATAAGCGAGAGTGCGATATATAATAAAAGTAGAAATATTTACAAGGAAGGTATTGAAAAGTGAAACAAATGATTGAGACCTTACGGTTGTGGGGTGCCGATATTGAGGGCGCTATGGGTCGTTTTTTAGACGACGAAGAGTTCTATATCGATTGTTTACATCGCTTTGTCAATGACGGGAATTTACGACAGTTAAAGAAGGCAGTGGACGAAGAAAATCGCGAGAATATCTTTGAATGCAGCCATTCGTTAAAAGGTACAGTAGGGACATTAGGTTTAGCTCCGCTGTATGAAAAAATCAGTGCTTTGGTTGAAGATTCCCGCTTTGAATTAAAGAATAATGTAAAGCAGGATTATGAACAATTTAATGATAAATATCTCGAGTTTTTGAAAATTATGCAGGAAACATAATGCATGTCGGTAAGGAGGGTTACTATGGAAAAGACAAGAAATGAACTGGATGTAAGCCTTAAGGCACTTTCATCACATTTTGAATGGCTGGCTCTTTTTGATGCAGAAAACGGCTCTGTCAACGTATTGTTTGGACCGGGTACGGAAAACGAAACGATTCCGTATGATCTCTTTTTAGATGCACTGTCTATCAAGGATGATAAGAACCGTCAAAACTTAACATCAGCGGCTATTTCTGAAATTTTGGATGCAGACAATAAGTTTGAGTATGTTTTTGAAACTAACGCATCACGAATCAAAAAGATTGATTTCCATAAAGAAGCAGATCAAACGGTTATTATGATTGAGGATATAACCGATTTGAACAGCCATTTGCGAGCTGAAATGCTGGAAAGCCTTGGTATGCGGGAAGAGGCAAAATTCTCTACGGTTGCAGCAGCGCGCTTCTTATCGCTGTTAAGCAGAGATATGCGTACACCAATCCATACGATATTAGGTGTCCTGGATCTGGCGGATGACGATTCATTATCATCACAGATTTCGGATTACTTCTCCAAAATCCAGCTTGCAGGATTCTCTTTATCCGAGACCATTGATGATCTGGTACAGCTGTGTAATGTATTAGAGAATCGTTTAAGCATTACTCCGGGAACGGTTGTTTTAAATGATACACTCAATATCGTTACAAGAGCCATCACACCAAGAATTGAATACAACAAGGTCACATTTACTACGGATACAACCGGACTCACTTCTCAAGCAGTGATTACAGATACGTATTTCCTAAATCAGGTTTTAATCAAGACGATTAACTTTATGGTTCATAATGCCGTGGCAGGATCAAAAATCTGTCTGCGTGTTAGTGAAGCGCTGCAGCGCTATGATAAGACGCAGATTCTTTTCAATATTGAAAGTACAGAATTCAAGATTCCATTTGAAGAAATGAAGGCATTATTTGTACCTTATCAGCTGGAAGGCGGAAATATCGAAGAATCTTTACAGGATATTGAAAAGGATATTAACAGCCTCAATATCAATATTGTGGTTGTCAAATCACTGGTTGCCCGCTTAGGCGGTGTGATCCATATCGAAAAGTTTGGCTTGAACGGAATTCGTTTAGTCTTGGATTTTAACTTTACAAGAGTAGAGCAGGAATTCGTTCCAAAGCAGGAACCGATTCAGATTGAAAAGGTTGTAGAATTCGGATATCCGGACTTCAGAGGTAAACGAGCATTACTCGCAGATGATGATCCAATCAGCCGTGCTGTCGGTGTGCGTTTATTAGAAAAGACCGGAATTGAAACAACGGAGGTATCCGATGGCTTTGAAGCTGTGGAAGCTTATCTTGCATCCGATGGAGACTATGATGTGATCTTAATGGATATTCGTATGCCGGAGTTAAACGGCTTGAAGGCTACCCGTAAGATTCGCGAATCCAACTTATCCAATTCGGAGACCATTCCTATTATTGCGATTACTGTCAATGCCTTTGAAAAAGATATGCAGCAATCTTTCTCAGCCGGTATGAATGCGCATCTGGTAAAGCCAATTGATAAGCAGTCTCTGTATGAGATCCTAGAAAATTATCTTTTAACCGAAAACGATCAATAAATACACAAGACCGGAACGTTTCGTTCCGGTCATCTTTTTTCTGTTAAACTTGAGAAGATTTCTTCGAGCTGATCCAATAATTTTTCCTTATTGAAATGGGAGTCATAATACTCTCTTGCCTTTTTACCCATTTGTTTTGTATCCATTTCATCTTTTGATGCTTCCAAAATAAGATCGGCAAGCTGGTCTGAATTTCCGGAATCGGTACAATATCCGCATCCGGAGTCTTTGATAACACGCTGTGTTTCTCCGTTGACAGCTCCGATGATCGGTTTTTCTGCCATCATATACGACTGCATCTTGGCAGGTAAAGTATAGTTCACAACCTGGTTATCCGACATCGTAATCAGGAAGGCATCTGCCAGCGAATAATATTTAGGCATTTCACTTACCGGATGAGATCCGTAAAACGTGATATTGGTAAGTCCTGCCTTTTCGGCGATTTCTTTACATGCAGGAAGGTTCATGCCATCGCCTACGATATGGAAATGAATGTTCTTTTCGTCTTTTAATAAAGCTGCTGCTTTCACAATCACTTCCACTTCAGTTGCCGGTCCGATATTTCCTGCATAGAGAACATCATAAACCCCGTTCTTTTCTTTTTTTGTTTCTCCATAAGTATCTTCGGCATATTGCGGCCAGTAGACTAAGCCATATTTTTCGGCAGGTAATTTTAGTACCTTTTCGAAATAGTTTTTAAAAGATTTTGATGTGATTGTGATCAAATCAGCTTTATTGTAGGTATTCACACTGTATTTATATAAAATCTTATACAATAGACTTTTTTCCGGAATCGGACCTGCGGTAACACTGATGGGCCATTGGTCCAGACAGTTGATAATCAGCGGAATGTGCTGCTTATTTTTTACCGCCATGGCAGGTCTTGCCATGGATACCGGTGAAGTTTGATAACTGTATACAAGATCAAATTTATCTTTTAGACTTTTTCCTTTTAGTGAAGCCGACACGGCAAACCAGGCATAATTGAGTCCGAACTTAAGTAAAGAGGTACCCCTGCCTACTAATGAGCAGCGAACAATCTTCACGCCGTTAATTGTCTGTTCACGATTTTTCCCGTGTCTATATTCAGGGAATATTTTTCCTTTGGGATAATTCGGTAAGCCGGTTAACACTGTCACATCATGACCTCTTTTTGCCAATGAAAACGCTATGTCATTGATGCGAAACTGTTCCGGATAAAAATGCTGGGATACAATTAATAGCTTCATAATCAACCTTCTTTAAATACAGAATAAGTCTGTACTCATTAATGTATTATAGCCCGTAGAACGATTAATGTATATATGATTACTAATAAAAAATTGTTAAATAAAAGATTCTTAATATAGACATATCAAGAATCTTACATCGTATTATTTTAATGAAATAGTTTTTCACTTCAGCCAATCATATAGAAAAAAATAGTTATTTTTTTTGTGTCTCTATGAGTTTCTGCATTTTGGAATCCAGGGAGGCACATAAGCCTGCACATTCTAATAATTCATCATCTACAACCTGTAAACGTCCGGGGGATAATGATTTTTTATAGCGGATCTTATGTTCAAGGCTTGCCCAGAAATCCATCGCAATGGTCCGAAACTGTACTTCAACCTTGATATATTTCTTCTCGTTGCTTAAGAAGATCGGAATTTCTATGATCAGGTGAAGACTGCGGTAACCATTTGGTTTTGGGTTCTTTATATAATCCTTTCTTTCAATGAGACGAATATCATCCTGGGATAAGAAGCAGTCCGCAAGATGGTAAATATCTTCGAGGAAGGATACTGTAACACGACAGCCTGCGACATCGAAAATATTTTCTTCCATGGCTTCCAGCGTTAAGGGAAGCATGCGAAGATCCAATTTCTTTAGAATGCTTCGAGGGGTCTTAATTCTTCCTTCAATCGATTCAATCGGATTTCTGTCTTGGGATAGGGATAACTGCTCATTCAATACTTTAAATTTTGTTTCAACTTCCATTAATGCACAGCGATAATAAGTAAGACTTTCACGCAGTCTGGCTGCGTTTTCATCAGGTAAATGAATAGCTAAATTGGCTTCATGAAACAGCTGTTCTGTCAGGTTCATACTACTCTCCTTTTTCACACCGGTTTCATTTTTTATGTGTATAAATCTTACCCTTATTTTACCATATCCGCACATGGGCTGAAACAGGAATATGGAAACTAAAAATAATAAAATAGTTTCTTGATTGAAACCGGTTACAATGATACAATATAGGAAACTAGAACAACAAAAATAGTTTCCGGAGGCGATATGGAGTTAAGAGAACGCATTTTGGAATCTACGATCCGGTTGTTTAATGAAAAAGGGCTGAAGTTTACGATGGATGACATCGCAGCCGATTTATCCATCTCCAAGAAAACCATCTATACCGTTTTCAAGGATAAAGAAAGTCTTTGCACCGGTGTTGTAGATTATGTATTTGATTCGATTAAAGAAAGTGAAAAAGAAGTATTAAAAAGGCAGTATCCGGATACGGTCTCACAATTGAAAGAATTGTTAGGAGTGATGCCGGAATCGTATTCCCATGTGGATATGCGGGAGCTTTATCAGCTCAAGGATAAATATCCTTCGGTATATGCACATTTAGTTATGCGCTTAGAAAATGGCTGGGAGTCTACGATTTCATTAATAGAAAAGGGAATAGCGGAAGGTACGATTCGAAAGATTTCTATCCCTATTTTTAAAACGATGATGGAAGCCACTCTGGAACAGTTTTTTCAAAGAGATGTTCTCAGCCAAATTGATATTTCTTATCAAAGAGCATTAAAAGAGGTTGTCGATATACTGGTCGACGGAATTAGAAAGGAAGCATAAAATGGACAGATCTAAAGTTATTTTCAACAATGAAATTTCAAAGAAGGATGTACGCAAGGCCGCAAAGTCAAAGGCCAAGTACATTAAAAAATTCGGTGATGACTCCAATGTGAACTATCCGGTTCGTTTAGTAAAGAACCAATATATCGGAGACAGCTTAGGGGTAAGTGATATCCGTCTTGAATCCGGAGAGGGAGAGGCCTTTGATGAACAAAAAGGTATTATTGTAGGAAATATCCGCATGGGATTTGGACATTACCGTATTTCCATGGCTATCGCAAGTGCTGCCAACGCCTTAGGATACAAGCCATACTGGATGGATTTGAACTCCTATCCGCAGACAACATGTACCAAGGTTATAAGCGCCCAGAATGATTTATATTCACTCGGAAGCCGTATTTCTCAGAAATCAAAATTATTCAATCACTTTATCTGGGAACCGTTAAATTACGAAGGATTTAGAAAATTATCCTATAACGCATCCGATCAGAAAAATGCCGAACTGATGGCACCGATATTCCGTAATATCCCAAAGGATATACCGCTTGTTGCGACCCACGTATGGCCGGCACAGGCTGCTCTTCATGGCGGAATGAAATACGTTGTCAATGCGATTCCGGATAACTGGCCGATGGCACTACACTTAGCAGAAGGTTCTGTTCATACCATTCAGACCATGCAGTCCTATATGGGATATCGAATCTTAAACGGAATGGATGGAAAGAAAGTATTAAATCCAATGCCTGCCCAAGATCTTGTATATACCGGACATTATATCGATCATGAATTAGTTTCCAATGTAGAAACAGACTGCAAGGCCCGCATGGATAGAAAAGCTCAAGGCAAGCCGATGCGCTTCTTATTATCCGTTGGCGGAGCCGGGGCACAAAGAGAATTCTTTGAAGCTATCATCCGTCATTTATTACCGGCCATTAAGGAAAACAAAGCCGTTCTGTATGTGAATGTAGGGGACTATAAAAATGTTTGGGAGGAGCTTACCGAGAGCATTCCGGAGTTAAATAATATCTCCACCCTGCATTTCAATGACTGGACAGATACCGAAGACTTTGCCAAGAACGCTTTGACAGAAGATGTAACCGGTGTACATGCCTTCTGGCACGAAAATATCTTTGAAGCCGTATATTGTTCCAATCTGTTAATGAGAAGTTCCGATGTACTTGTCACCAAACCAAGTGAATTCTCATTCTATCCGGTTCCGAAATTGTTTATCAAGCGAATCGGCGGACATGAAAGATGGGGAGCTATCCACTCTGCTGAAATGGGCGATGGCTCGTTGGAATGTCGTGATGTCTTACATGCAGCCCAGATGATTGATCTTTTCATGGATGATGAAGTTATCTTCCCGCAGATGTGTGAAGCAATTATTCAGAATAAAAAAGCCGGTCTATATGACGGTGCCTACAATGTTATTAAGTTAGCGATGTCAATGAAGGAGAAATAAAATGAAGCTTACATTCAAAAATAAATTCGGTTTTGCGTTAGGTGCAGTCGGTAAGGATATCGTTTATATGCTGGTATCCAGCTATCTGCTGTATTACTACAATGCGGTACTAGGTGTTTCCAGTGCTTTTATCGGAAGTGTATTGATGTTAGCACGTGTATTTGATGCCTTAAATGACCCAATCATGGGAATTATTGTTGCCAAGACAAAGACAAAGTACGGTCGTTTCCGTCCGTGGATCTTTGCCGGAACCGTACTCAAAGCGGTAACGATTTATTCCTTATTTTCGACACCGGAAGGCATGGCTGATTCCGGTATGCGTATCTGGCTTGCCGTATTCTATCTATTGTGGGGCATTACCTATACGATGATGGATATTCCGTTCTGGTCTTTGATTCCGGCAGTTACCGAACCGGGTGAACAGCGTGAAGCTCTTTCTTCCTTAACAAGATCTTTCTCCGGTATCGGTGATGCGATTCCAACCGTACTAACAATGATCGTTGTTCCTATTCTTTCCGGAAGTTCTGTCATTGCGGATTATCGTATCGGTTTTAAATGGTGGGCACTGATCATTGCGGTATTCTTTGTGATCAGTGAGGCTGTCTGTGTATTAAATGTACCGGAAAAGAACAATGTCGAAATGGAATCACCGGGCATTAAGGAAATGTTTGTCAGCTTATTTAAAAACGATCAGGCACTTACCGTTGTAGCAGCTGTTATCTTAGTCTATACAGCTTTGAATATCGTAGGTAACTTGATTTTATACTTCTTCCAGTTTGATGTGGGTGATACGGATGCTTACAGTGCCTTTGTAGCGGTATGTTTCTTAATTCAGGTTATCGCCATGGCATGTGTTCCGATGATCCGTAAAAAGGTCGAGAAATTAAAATTGTTCTTTATCGGAATTCTTGTACAGATCATTGGCTTTGTGGTTCTGTTGTTTATGGCTTTAACAGGTATCTATCACAGCTCAGGCTGGATCTTATTGGCAATACCGGGCTCTTTGGTTTATGCCGGATATGGTATTTTGAATGTATTATTAACGGTATTCCTGTCTGACTCTGTTGATTATGGAGAAGCGAAAAACGGTTCCCGCGATGAATCGGTCATCTTTTCGATGCAGACATTTACCGTTAAGTTAGCTGCAGGTATGGCAGTTTTCATTGCCGGTCTTGCGATTGATTTAGTCGGCATTAATCCGGATGCCATGTCACAAACTGGCTCTGCATTAATGGGACTGAGAATGTTTATGACGATTCCAAGTGTAATCTTGTTAGTATTATCGGCACTTGTATTTAAGAAATTCTATAAGTTAGATGATGAAAAAATGGCTGAAATTCAAAATCAGTTACGAAAGGAAGCATAATGATTGAGGTTCGGGATGATTTCTTCTGTATGCATACAGAGAATACCACATATAGTTTTCAAATATTAAAGTCGGGCCATCCCGAGCACTTATACTATGGAAAGAGGATCCATGGTTCCAGAGAGGTGCTGGAAGAAAAAACGCATTTTGAGGTAGGTAATACGATCGTTTATTCAAAAGAGTATCCGACTTTGATGTTAGAAGATACCTGCCTGGAGCTTTCTTCTATCGGTAAAGGGGATATCAGAGAACCGTTGATTGAAATCACCTATGAGGATGGAACGTATACTTCTGATTTTATTTTTCAAAAATATGAGATTCTTGAAGGGGACATCGTATTCGATACGCTTCCTACAGCTTATGGGGCAGATCATACGTTACGGACCATTTATAAAGAGCGCTATCACGATGTGCTGTTAGAAATTGATTACAGCGTGTTTGAGAAAACGGATGTGATTACCCGCAAAACCCGTTTAATCAATCATATGAACCAGTCTTTAACCATTGATCGTCTTTTAAGCAATCAGATTGATTATCATGGATCAAATTATCGCTTTACGATGTTCTCTGGGGCATGGGCCCGCGAGATGCAGCGTAAGGATGTGCTGTTAAGTGCAGGTAAAGTGGTCGTTGATTCCTATACAGGAACGACATCGAACCGTTTGAATTCCTTTGTGATGATCAGCAATCCTAACACCGACCAGACAAATGGGGACTGCTGGGGGTATCATCTTGTGTATTCAGGCAATCATTATGAATGCACCGATATCAGTGCATATGGAAAACTTCGCTTTGTACAGGGTATTAATCCACGTTCCTTTGCGTTTGTGTTAGGTCAAGATGAAGTATTTGAAGCTCCGGAGGCTGTGATGTCCTTTGCGGATGAAGGCTTTAATTCACTTTCTAATCATTTACATAACTTTATCCGCGAACATATTGTCCGGGGAATCTGGAAAAACAGACCCCGCCCGATCTTGTTGAACAGCTGGGAAGCAGCTTATTTTGATATTAATGAAATCCGTCTGCTTCGTTTAGCGGATGCGGCATCCAAGGTGGGCATTGAATTATTTGTCATGGATGATGGCTGGTTTGGAAAGCGTGATGATGATACATCTTCCTTAGGCGATTGGAATGTCAATCGCGCTAAAATTCCGGGAGGGCTTTCCCGTTTAGCGTCGCGGATTAACGATATGGGAATGGATTTTGGAATCTGGGTAGAGCCGGAAATGATCAACGTTGACAGTAAGCTCTATAAGAAGCACAAAGACTGGGTTATGGAAATTCCGGGACAGGAGCATTCTGAAGGAAGAAACCAAAGAATACTGGATTTATGTAATCCGGATGTAGTTGATCATATCATCAAAACGATGTCAGAACTTTTCGCATCGGCCCATATTTCCTATGTGAAATGGGATATGAACCGCATTTTCTCGGATGTTTATTCTCCTTATCTTCCGAAAAACCGCCAAAAGGAAGTCTTCCATCGCTACGTGATGGGCTTCTATGCGATTATGAAGACATTAACCGCAAAATTTCCGGATATCCTTTTTGAAGGATGTGCATCGGGAGGCAATCGTTTTGACTTAGGTATGTTATGTTACTATCCGCAAATTTGGGCCAGTGATGATACCGATGCCATTGAAAGAGCATTGATTCAGGAAGGATACAGCTATGGATATCCAATGTCCGTGGTTACCTCTCATGTCTCTGCCAGCCCAAACCATCAGACGTTGAGACGAACACCGTTAGAAACGCGATACAATGTTGCGGCATTCGGTGTTTTAGGATATGAACTCAATATTCTTCATTTGAGTGCTGCCCAGAGAAAAAAAGTATCTGATCAGATTGAATTGTATAAGAAGTGGAGAGATGTATTCTTCTATGGAACCTTCTATCGCTTGCGTACAGGAAATGTCCATGAATGGTGTGTTGTATCACCGGATAAGAAAAGAGCGGTAGGAATGATCCTTCAGGAAATGGTTACTCCAAATACACAATATGAGGTATTTCATGCCCGGGGTCTTGATCCGGATAAAGAATATCATTTCTACAGCTTTGAGCAGAAGCTGGATATCCGCTTGTTTGGAGATTTGATCAATAGCCAGTCACCGATCCGCATCAAGCAGGGATCGGCAATTCACAATACTTTGGCAAGATTGATCGATATGCCGGGTGAAACCGAAGATGCATATGCTTCGGGTAATACATTGATGCATGCAGGAGTAAAGCTCAAACCGGCTTTTTCCGGCAGCGGATACAGTGATCAGGTACGTTATTTTTCGGATTATTCTTCGCGATTATACTTCATAGAAGAAAAAGAACTATGATTCATATATCGATTCGTATTTAAGAATTTGTGATTTTGTATTACAATAGATACGAAGGCATGGTATTTAATTATGAAGAAAGTTAAAAGAAAAACAAATGTATTACGATTAATATTATTGATTCTAATCGCTGTTTTAGTGATTGCACTGGTTGGTTTAGGAGTGATCAAAGTTGTACAGATGCTCAAAGGTGCTCCTAAGGAAGAAGAAGTTGTGGAAGTAGAACCGGAACAGGTTTCTTTAACCAAAGAGGAACAGGCTTATGCGGATGCCAATCCGGATTTATCAGCAGATGAAGTGAAGATGCGTGTCAAAATGGGATTGAATAAAGATCCATATACCGATATGAAACCGGTACCGGATACCGAAAGCATGCTCCAGCTGGTCAACAAATATTACTATTTAGAGCCGGATTATGAACCTGCAGATTTAGTTCCGGTATCCTCCAGCGGAGAAAACTATCCTGTATATATGCGTTTGGAAGCCGGTGAAGCTTTTGAACAGATGGTTGCGGCAGCTGCCGAAGAAGGCTTTATCTTAAATGCATGTTCAGCCTACCGTTCTTATCAATATCAGGAAGAATTATTCAGTACCGGAGAAGCCAATTACGGTTTAGAATATGCAGATGCATATTGGACAAGACCTGGCTCCAGTGAACACCAGACAGGACTTAGTGTAGATATTCGTATGGATAATGATTTATCCGATCTGGATGCCGTAAGATATAATGAGCATTATGACTGGCTTTTAGATCATATGGCAGATTATGGATTTATTCTCCGTTATCCGGATGATAAAGAAGTATATACACAGATAGCCCCGGAAAGCTGGCACTTGCGCTATGTAGGTGTTGATGCAGCTAAGGAAATCTACAAAAACAAATGGTGCTTTGAAGAGTACTGCTACTATAAGAATTTATATTAGGACGATGAAAATATCGTCCTTCTTTTTATTTTGGTTAATTCAAGCTAACCTATGGGCTCTTGACAACCCCTATTCATAGCTTTATAACAAAGATAGGTATAGGTATTAAAAAAAGGGGTAGTTCTATGGAAAAACAAAAATCAGTGGAAGACTATCTCGAAAGCATTCTAATGATCACAAAAGAAAATGGATCTTGTCGTTCCATTGATGTCGCAAGAAAACTCGGGTTTACGAAAGCCTCTGTCAGCATTGCGGTAAAAAAACTTTCGGAAGAAGGTTATGTCATCAAGGAGGATAAGGGAAATTTGGTTCTCACAGATGCGGGACTTGAGTATGCATCACGTGTATATGAACGACACGAAGTGTTAAAGTCTTTCCTTGTCAACATGGGCGTCAGTGAAAAAGTTGCAGAAGAGGATGCCTGTGAGATGGAACACATAATCAGCGAAATCACATTTCAAAAGATTAAGGAGTGGAACTTAAAGTCTGCTTAACTAGGCGATCCAATCGCCTTTTCTTTTTGCGCAGAAAAAAACGCGATTTCTCGCGTTTAAAGAGCACCTAACCATCGGTCAATAATAGCTTCTGCCTGTTTCTTTTCTTCTTTTTCCGAATAGCCGTTCTCTTTGATGTATTCATTAAGATCATCGGCATCATAAACATGTGTATAATCATCCTGCGCCTTTTCATAGGCTGTTTTAGCGGTAGAAGAGGCTACAAAGGAATCAAAAGAACAGTATTTACGATTGATATAGTAAATGCCGTAATCATCATCAATCGTATTCTTATTGGCGGTATCCTTTAATGAATATTCAAATACCAGATACGCCGGTTTATATTCACTTCCTTCTACATACAGCATCTTCTTGAATGTGATGGTTACTTTTTTGTAGTCCTTTAGGATTTCCTCTTTATCCAGATTGTTTTGATAGTTCATCAAATACGAAAGCCGTATCGCCAGTTCGCTTTCCGGAATGAATTCATAATATTCCGGATATTCTGTATAATCCTTTTTTACGGTTTTATTCTGGGCAGAAACAGAGGTTGTACAGGCACTTAACATCAAGATTGGAATAAGAAACAGTGCTGTAAAAATGTGTTTTAGTTTCATTTTTTCCTCCTTTTGAGTATTATTATATTCAAAATATGATGTATACTCAACTATGGAAATTCCAGAAGTATGGTATACTGAAAGTGGTGATTTATTATGATGAGACTTCCAATTTCACAATGTATTAAACTATTTTTAGACGATACAAACCACAAGCCTTATACGAAGGCATTCGCGAAACGTCTTTTTGAAGAAGTAAATCGGGAAATGGAGAATGATAAAAATATTTCCATCGTAGGAGATATGCGAAGTCATGAAAAAGATTTTCGTGAAAGTGCCATCAATGCGATTGTTCATAGAAAAAACAAAACCGGAAATGAATATCTAATTATTAATGATTTCTTCAAATTTTTGAATGAGAAATATGAGATGAATATATCGCCGATTGGTCCGCAGATGGACACATTGGAAAGAAAGATGCGTGTCTATAATCTGTTATTGGATAACCCGGATATCTCAACAGAAGAACTATGTGAAGAACTCCTGGTTCCTGAGACAACCATTAAAGATGATATCGGCGGCCTTCGTGATGGAATCCATGTATGTGACCAGCACTTGACCTTGAACAGCGGTAAGCTTCCGATCTTTTTAGCTGTGAATGAAAGAGAATTGAAAAATATTCTGGAAAATGTTAACCCAGAGATTGCCGAATCGATTCTTTTCCAGCAGACAGAATTCAGACGGGAGGAAATCTTAAAACATCTGGATTCCAAAAAAGCAGAGCAGTTAAAGACAATGTTAGAAAACAAAGAAATGAGTGGATCATGATCCACTCATTTCTATTTTTGTCATATTATCAGTAAGATTTTGAAACAGTTTTTTTGTTAACAATTTTTCGGATTCGGAAAAACCGTTTAAAAGTTTCTTTTCCAAATTAGCTTTTATCTCATTCATCTCTTTGGCAGCAGATACAGCCTGATCGGATAAAACGATATGAGTAAAGCGATGATCTAAAGTATCTTTATCAAAATAGATATAACCTTTCTGATGAAGACGATCGAGCGATTTGGAAAGATGAGCTTTTGAGATATGTTTATTGTGGCCGATTTGAGAGGCTGTATCACCACAGTTTCCATCCATAAGGATACTCAAAATCTCCAATTCAATAAATTTCAGATCATATTTTTTACAAATGGATTCCGACCGCTTTTCAAGGCTTTTACGAAGTCGGAAGCTGCAGTCCATTATCGTTGAAATCGTAATTTTATTCATTGAATCTCTTTCACCATAGCTGCGACTTTTTCCATGGTATCAATCGTGGTACTGAGCGCTTCCGGAGTTATTTCTTCCATGATTTTTTCCTTCATTCGTTCAATCCGCTTATTCTGTGCCTCCATGCGTGTGCGGGCTACATCCGTAATCTCAACATAGGTCATACGTCCGCTTTCATCGGTTTTCCATGTGACATAGTTTTTATCCTGAAGATGAGTTACCGCTTTGGAAATCTCTGAAATCGGAACATCCATCTCGTTGGCAAGATTGACTAAATAAACACGGTTCTGGTCCGGATACTTCTTACGGCAGATATCGATATATCTCAGCATTAGATAGTCAGCACGGTCAACAATCTTGAAAAGTGATTCCGTACTGATTTTTTCCATCAGGAAAAGTTCAATATAGTTATTGGAAAGATTTAACATCTATTATCTCCTTTCTTCTCTTGGAACGTATTGTTTATCGGTTGCCAATGACATATATGCAGGACGAATGATCTTATTGGCAGAAATCAATTCTTCAATACGGTGAGCACTCCATCCAACCATACGGGCAATCGCAAATAACGGGGTATATAATTCCACCGGAATATTCATCATGTTGTAGACAAAGCCACTGTAGAAGTCGACATTCGGACTTACAACCTTAAAGGTATTGCGCTTTTTCATAATTAAACGCGGCGCCAGCTTCTCAATCTGGTTATACAGAAGTAAATCCATATTACGTCCTTTATCTTCGGCAAGAGCTTCCACAAATTGTTTTAAGATTAATTCACGAGGATCGGATAAGGTATAGATGGCATGTCCGATACCATAGATTAATCCTTTTCTATCAAAGTATTCTTTTTCTAAAATACCATTTAAATATGCCTTAATTTCATCTTCATCATAATAATCATGGATATGGTTGCGGATATCGTCCATCATCTGCATGACCTTAATGTTGGCACCACCGTGTTTTGGACCTTTTAATGAAGATAGCGCAGCAGCTGTAGCCGCATAGGTATCCGTTCCCGTTGATGTAACGACACGGATCGTGAATGTGGAGTTGTTACCACCGCCATGCTCCATATGTAACAGCAGGGCTACATCAAGTACATGAGCTTCCAATTCAGAAAAGCGGCAGTCCGGTCTTAACATGCGCAGAATGTTTTCGGCAATGGACAAATTTTCATCCGGACGATGGATATACATACTGTCATTATTTTCATAATGGTTATGCGCATGATAGGCATACATCGCCAGCATTGGGATTTCCGCAATTAAGCGGATACATTGTGAAAGAACGTTATCTACATCCAGATTGTCAAATTCATCATCATAGGATGAAAGTGTTAAGACACTTCGCGTCATAGAATTCATGATATCTCTGGAAGATGCCTTCATGATGATATCACGGGTAAATCCATTCGGAAGTGTCATTGCGGCAGCTAATACCTTATGGAATTCCATTAATTGAGCCTCTGTCGGCAGCTTTCCGAAAAGTAACAGATATGCGCCTTCTTCAAAGATAAAGCGACGGCCTAAAGAGCCTTGAACAAGATCTTTAATGTTGTAGCCGCGGTAAGTTAACTTACCATCCATCTGTACACGTTCACCGTTTTCCATCTTAAAGGAGTTAACTTCAGAGATATTGGTAAGGCCGGTTAAAACACCGCGTCCTCTTTCATCACGTAATCCCTGTTTTACTCCATATTCCTGGAACAACATTTTATGAATCTGGTTTTCAGCAATACATACTGATCCCATTTTACTTGCATAATCATCAATGATATTCATATCTCACACCTCAATCTATTCAAAATAGTTTCCTATGAAACTATTGATTTTCATAATATTATTTTTTCGAGTTTTTGTCAATGTGAGGACCATTTCTTATATAATGAAATAAAGAAAAGGAGACATACAATGACACAACATTTTCCAAAGGATTTTTTATGGGGAGGCGCTACGGCAGCCAACCAGTTTGAAGGAGGATGGGATGAAGGCGGAAAAGGTTTATCAGTTCCGGATTGCACATCCTATAAATCCAATGTAATGAAGCTAAGTTATAAAGAACAACATATGATTACCAGTAAAGATATCGAAGAGGCTATGTCCAGCAAGGATGTCAACAAATATCCAAAGCGTCATGGAGTAGACTTCTATCATCATTATCTGGAGGATTTAGATTTATTTGCAGAAATGGGATTTAAGGTACTTCGCTTATCGATTCAATGGCCGCGTATTTATCCAAAGGGAATTGAAGAAAAGCCAAATGAAGAAGGCTTACAATTCTATGAAAACGTATTAAAGGCAATGAAAGAGCGCGGTATTGAACCGTTAGTGACTCTACATCATTATGAGATGCCTTTATATCTGGCAAACCATTATGATGGATGGTATCGCCGTGAAGTGATCGATTTCTTTATGCGCTTTGTGAAAACTGTCTTCGAGCGTTATCAGGGACTTGTCAAATATTGGCTGACATTTAATGAAATTGACTCAGCATTCCGTCATCCGTTCACTACAATGGGACTTGTGGAAGACAGATATCCGGAAGAGAAGATGGAAGAAATCATCTATCAGGGTTTACATCATCAATTTGTTGCCAGTGCTTTGGCGACTAAATTAATGAAGGAAATGATGCCGGATGCCCAGATGGGATGCATGATCACAAAGACATTAACGTATGCTGAAAACTGCGACCCGCAAAATGTACTCTTGGCAGAAAAGAAGAATCGTATGAATCATTACTTCTCGGATGTACAGTCAAGGGGAGAATATCCTTCCTGGATCTTTAAGGAATGGGAAAGAAAAGGATATCACATTCATTTTGAACGTGGAGATGAAGAGATTTTAAAGGCATATCCGGTTGATTTCATTTCGTTCAGTTACTATAACACCAGTGTTACCGCAGCCGTTACCGAAGGAAAAGATATGGTAGCCGGCAACCTTACCACCGGTATTAAAAATCCATATATCGCTACAAGTGACTGGGGCTGGCAGATTGATCCGACCGGTTTGGAAATTTCATTGATTCAATTGTACGACCGTTATCAGAAACCGTGCTTCATCGTAGAAAACGGACTAGGCGCTTACGATAAGGTAGAAGAAGATGGATCCATCATTGATGACTATCGCATTGATTATTTTGACGGTCATATTCGTGCCATCGCCAGAGCCATTGACCAAGGCGTACCGGTGATGGGATATACACCTTGGGGCTGTATTGATATGATTTCCATGTCAACCTCTCAAATGTCAAAGCGTTATGGCTTTATCTATGTGGATTTGGATGATGAAGGAAACGGAACCTATGCCCGTTCCCGCAAGAAATCCTTCTTCTGGTATAAAAAAGTCATTGAAACAAACGGCGAATGTTTGTATGAATAACACAAAAGCGGTCTTACTCGACCGCTTTTAATGATTCTACCATTTTAATTTTTTTGAGTTTTCCATGCATAATGCCATTGATGATAAAAGAGAAGCCCATCGTCATCGCAAAGCTCAGTATATAGGATGTTGGAAGAATGGTTCTTCCAAACATAACTTCATCCATTTCTGCCAAATTCATGATGATATGGTGTAGATAAATTCCAATCACCAGTCCAATGCAGGCACCGATCATCGTTAATAGGATACTTTCACGATTCACATAGGCATCGACTTCTTTTGGCGTAAAGCCGAGAACCTTGATGGTCGCAATTTCTCTTACGCGTTCGGAAATATTCACATTGCTGAGGTTATACAGTACTACGAAAGCTAACAGAGCTGCCGAAATAACCAATACCACGACAATGATGGATATTCTTGAAATCAAATCCGTAAAGTTTTTCTGCAAAGAAGAATAGAAGGTTACCCCATTCACATCCTTTAAGTCCATAATTTCATTACCCAATTCATTTTCATAATCAGAATTCTGGTCATCCGTTCGGATCTGGTAGCTTGTGGTTGTCTTGGCAGCTGTAAGCCAGGTGTTATACAAGCTTTCTGTGACATAAATATGATGGCCTACATAATTTTCGTAGATAGCTCCTATTTTTGCCGTGATTTCTCTATCATCCGCATCCTTAAAGGTAATCGTATCACCAACCTTTTTCTCCAGCTGGGTAGCTGCTTTTTGTGAAATGATAATAGTTTGGTCATCTAAATGTACTTCTTTTTTTGTCTTGGCATCGGATAGAGTAGTAAAGGTCTCAAATGTCTTTAAATCATCGATCACATGAACCGTAAAGCTCATATCCTTATGATTGTGTTCAATGGTCGCCGAAAAATGTTTTTCCTTAAAGACACCGGTAACACCATCTAATTTAGATAAGGTATTTTCGGTATCCTTGTTCTCTTTTTCCATTGAAACTAAGGCATTGTAGTGATAAATATCTTCGTATTGCGCTCTGGCAATATCCGATATGCTGTCATTGATCCCAAAGCCGGCTACAAGCAGAGCTGAGCATCCGGCAATACCTACAATGGTCATAAAGAACCGCTTCTTATACCGGAAAATATTTCGTGCGGTGACTTTATGTAAAAAACTTAAATTAGACCAGAGCAGTGGTATTCTTTCCAAAAGAATCTTCTTTCCGGCTTTGGCAGCTTTCGGCCGCATGAGCTGGCTTGGAACATCCATAAGCGATGCATAAATGGAGCCGGCTGTGGCAAGTAATGTGATCCCAATCACAGAAAGGGAAGCCGTTAAGATCAAATCAATCGGGAAGCTGAAATAAATCTTTTCCAGATTGTACAACATATTCCATGCCGTAAAGATGACATATGGGAATACCACCATTCCTACAGCGCATCCGATAATCGAGCCGATGACTCCGGCTGCCAGAGCATATAGTAAATATTTAGCTGCAATTTGTCCTTTTGAATAACCAAGTGCTTTTAAGGTACCGATCTCCTGTCTTTGTTCATCGACCATTCTTGTCATAGTGGTCATACAGACTAAAGCGGCTACCAGAAAGAAGAAGACCGGGAAGACTTTCGCAATACCATCCATGCGGTCCGCACAGGCTTCATAATCACGATAGGAGTAATGCGAATCCCTATCCAGCACATACCATTGTCCTTCCAAATCATCAATTTCTTTCTGGGCGTCCTCTAACTGTTGACGTCCATCTTCTTTCTGTTTTTCAAATTCAGACAAGGCATCCTGATACTGCTTCTTAGAGCTTTCTAAAGTTTCAATCCCCGATTGCAGTTTAGCCAGACCATCTTCATATTGGGCTTGGGAATTGACAAGTGTTTGATATCCATCTTCGAGCTGTTTGGATGCATCCTCCAGCTGTTTAAGAGTTTCCTTTAATGTTTCCTTTTGGGCAATTCCTTCATTGATTTGATCCAGGGTA
>JAGAWH010000209.1 GCA_017941505.1 Faecalicoccus sp.
GATTTCCTAAAAGACCGATTTTATTTCCGCATATATCGCAATATTTTTTATCGAATAATCCCATAATAATCTCCTTTCATGATGTCTTGTTAACTTTATTATATCGGATTTTTAAAGTAATGAATAACTGAAATATGAACGTGATGTTCATATCTTTTTAAAAGTGATACAATTTTTAAGAAAGTGAGGAAATACATATGGGTTGGTTATTAAATATATTGGGAAACCTAATCAGTATCGCCATCGCCATCGGAATTATCGTTTTGATTGGTTTTGCACTTTTCTCAAAGCGAAAAAAGAAAGATGACATTGAGATGGATAAGGTTGATCGTGTAGTACTCGATGTAAACCTTGTTGATGAAAAGAAAAATGATTTTGGTCTAAGTAAGGCAATGACCATGGAAGATCTAAAAAAAGCCTTAACAGTACTTGAAAAAGATAAAAAGATCAAAGAACTTGCCTTAGATATGGATTCTTTTGACTGCTCTTTAGCACAGATGGTTGAGCTTGATCCTTATTTAGAAAGAATCAAGAAAAATAAGAAAGTTACTGCCTATGCCACTTCCTTGGAAATGCAGGATTATCTTTGCGCTGTTGCAGCGGATTCTATTTATGTACTGGACTCTAATTCTTCCCGTATATCGCTGGAAGCACCATCTTCTTCAACGATGTACTATAAAAGAATATTGGATAAGTTAGGCATTCGCATGCATGTGATCCATGTGGGAGCTTATAAGGGAACCGGCGAAAACTACAGCTTAGACAAGATGAGTCCGGAAAGAAGAGAGTCGATTCATGAGCTTCAGGAACAAACCTTATCCGCTATGATGGAACGTATTCAAAAATATCGTCATATTGATATTAAAGAAGACTTATTATCCGGTAAATGGTACTATACGGGTCGTAAAGAAGCATTATCAGCCGGGTTAATTGATGGTTTTGCAGCTTATATGGATATGCCAAGAAACAACGAAAATAAAACTGTATCCATTAACCGCTACTTCTCGGAAAAGTATAAGGAAAAAGAGAAGAAAAAACAGGATGAAATCTTAGTATTCCCATTATCGGGAACCATTCGTGAAAAAGATGGATTGAATGATGCCGGACTGTTGAGTCAGATTCGCCAGATCAAGGATCATGAAAACGCCAAAGGAATTGTTCTTTATATCAATTCTCCGGGAGGCTCCGCTCTTGAATCGGAAAAAATGTATCAGCGCCTTAAGGCATTGGATTTACCTGTTTATGCATTCCAATCCGAAGTCGCTGCCTCAGGTGGATACTATATTTGTTCAGCTGCTAAGAAAATCTATGCGACACCGTTTACCATTACCGGATCTATCGGCGTTGTATCGATGATTCCGAATGTATCGGGGGCAATAAAAAAGCTAGATATTACGGTTGAAAATGAGAATACAGGTAACTATGAATCCTTTGATCCAACCCTGCCTTTAAGTAAAGAGGTGGAAGATAAGATCAGAGCATCTATGCTGGAGACATATGCTGAATTTAAGGAAAGGGTAAAATCAGCACGAGGAATGGATGAAGATACGCTGGAACCACTGGCAGGCGGAAGAGTGTATCTGGGATGTAAGGCAAAAGAAATTGGTTTAATTGATGAGGTCGGTACTTTAGAGGATTGTATTAAAGCTCTTGCCAAAGAGTTAAATCTTACATCTTATGCCGTAAAGACAATCTATAAAAAACAGGATCTTCAAGATCGATTCCCATTGCCGCTGGATAAATTGAACACAGAGGCCATGCGTATTCTTTCACAGGATGCAGGCATTCAAATGCTGGAACCGGAATATCAATCTATATTCTAATGAGGGTGGGGTATCCCACCTTTTAATTACGCCCTTAGTTAGTATTTACTAACCGCAGGACGGTTAGATATAATTAACCGGAAAAGTTAGATACTGTTAACTAAAAACAGGAGGATATAGATGACTACTTTAATGGATTTAAAAGTTGGTGAAAGCGCCCGAATTGATATTGTCGGCGGACAGGGAGCTTTACGTCAGCACTTTTTGGACATGGGAGTGATTCCCGGAGCAGAAGTAACGGTTGTAAAGCTGGCACCGCTTGGCGATCCCATGGAACTAAGAATTCATGGATATGAGTTGACGCTGCGTCTGGAGGATGCCGGACGGATACAGGTAACACCGATTGAGACGATTGAAAAAACAACTAAAGAACGAATGGATAAGCCAATTCATCATCCGGCTTTAGGTGAACCGGGTGTGCATCATGTGGATGGCGAAGAAAAACCTTTCCCCGATGATCATGTATTAACATTTGCCTTAGTCGGTAACCAGAACAGTGGTAAAACAACATTATTTAACCAATTGACAGGTGCCAACCAGCATGTAGGAAACTTTCCCGGGGTTACCGTTGACAGAAAGGATGGAAGCATAAAGGGATATCCGAAAACCCGCGTGACAGATTTACCGGGTATCTATTCTATGTCTCCGTATTCAAGTGAAGAAATGGTATCACGTAATCATGTTCTTCAAGATAAACCCAATGCGATCATCAATATTGTTGATGTTACCAATATTGAAAGAAACCTGTATTTGACAATGCAGCTTTTAGAGATGGATACCCCGATGGTGGTTGCTCTTAACATGATGGATGAAATGACCGGAAATGGCGGAGAAGTGGATATCAACCGAATGGAAGCCATGTTAGGTGTTCCTGTTGTACCGATCTCAGCGGCCAAAAAACAGGGCGTAGATGAGCTTGTCATGCATGCAATCCATATCGCCAAATATAAAGAAAAACCGGTTAAACAGGATTATTGTTCACCGGAAGATCATAACGGGGCTGTTCATCGAAGCCTGCATGCGGTAAGCAGCTTAATTGAAGACCATGCTCAAAGGGCCGGTATTCCTATTCGCTTTGCCTCATCCAAGGTTCTTGAAAATGACCAAAATATTATAAGCCGATTGAATCTAGACCAGAATGAAACGGAAACATTAGAACATATTACACTTCAGATGGAAAAGGAACGTGGATTAGACCGCTGCGCTGCGATGGCGGATATGCGTTTTGCGTTCATTGAAAAGGTTTGTGATGCCTGTGTTTATAAACCGAAACAATCTAAAGAAAGAGAACGTTCACAGAGAATTGATTCGGTATTAACCGGAAAATGGACGGCAATTCCGATCTTCATTATGATCATGGGGCTTGTCTTCTATTTAACTTTTAATGTGGTAGGGGCATGGCTGCAGGAACTTTTAGAAAACGGAGTCGGTATGTTAACGGATACCGTAGATGCCTTGTTGACAGCTCATCAGGTCAATCCCGTATTACATTCTCTTGTGATCAAGGGAATCTTTGAAGGAGTAGGAAGTGTGCTGAGCTTTTTACCGATTGTGGTCGTTATGTTTTTCTTTTTGTCCATGTTAGAGGATAGCGGCTATATTGCCCGTGTTGCCTTCTTTATGGATAAAATATTACGAAAAATCGGTTTATCCGGACGGAGTATTGTGCCACTTTTGATTGGGTTTGGATGCTCTGTACCGGCTGTTATGGCAACACGTACCTTACCGAGTGACCGTGACCGCAAAATGACGATTCTTTTGACTCCGTTTATGAGCTGTACGGCTAAACTTCCAATCTATGCCTTTTTTGTGAATGCCTTTTTCCCTAAACAGGGAGGCTTTGTGATGACTGGTCTTTATATTGTAGGAATTTTAACAGGTATTCTGGGTGCGTTCTTATTTAAAAATACATTGTTTAAAGGAGAGGCTGTTCCGTTTGTGATGGAGCTTCCGAATTATCGATTACCGAGTCCAAGAAGTACCCTGCAGCTGATGTGGGAGAAGGCAAAAGATTTCCTGCAGAAAGCTTTCTCTGTAATTCTTGTCGCAACGGTAGTAGTTTGGTTTTTACAGAGTTTTGATACCGGATTTAATATGGTAACGGATTCTTCTTTAAGCATCATGGCAGGTATATCCAATGTACTGGTTCCGATCTTTAAACCCATCGGATTGGGAGATTGGAGAATTGTAACATCGCTGATTTCCGGATTTATGGCAAAGGAAAGTGTTGTTTCCGTTCTAAAAGTATTGTTCGGAAACGCAGGAGGCGTAAGAGCGGTTATGTCAACTGCTTCTGCCGTAAGCTTATTAATCTTCAGCCTGCTGTATACACCATGTGTGGCAGCTATCGCATCCGTAAAGCGGGAGTTGGGTCACGGCTGGGCCATCGGTATGTCAATTTGGCAATGTGTCATTGCCTGGATTGCTGCAGGATTCTTCTATTTAATAATGATAATATTCTAGGAGGTACATGTATGAATGCTGCCGACGTATTAATAATCTGTCTTTTAACAATCATCCTGGTGCGTGCCTTGATTGTGATTTTTAACGATCGAAAAAAGAGAAAAGGCTGTCTTGGCTGCAGCTCTAAGTGTTCGGGATGCACCCTTTCCTGTAAATTAAAGGAGCACCAATCATGAATATTGTATTAGCTGTGGGTGTCGGTGCCATCTTTATCTTTGCCCTGTATAAGACAATTTCCCGATCCAGAAAGGGAAGTGCCTGCTGCGGGGAACACGAAGGAAGTATCAAAAGAATCGGACCGGCTGATCGTAATAAAAGTCATTATCCATATGAGGCATCGGCGGATATTATGGGCATGACCTGTGATAATTGTGCTGCCCGCGTGGAAAATGCATTAAATAAGATTGATGGAATTTGGGCATCGGTTTCCATTGACTCCAAAAAGGCTAAGATCTTATCAAAAGAACCATTGGATGTTCATTCCATAAAGGATGCAGTCATCGAAGAAGGCTATGGTATAGATAATATTGAAATAAAGAGGTGATAAACCTCTTTTTTAAATCTATTATATCTAGTAATAAATACTAGATGGTGTTACAATGAGAACAAGGAGGATAATAATATGGAATCAATGATGAAAAATCCGTATCCTTTAACCTTTAAAGAAGAAGTCGGTAATTCTATTTCTCACGGTATCATGGCATTATGTGTTATTTTCAGTTTGCCGTATTATGCCATTCGTTCTTATTTACAAGGCGGAACCGGATATGCCTTCGGTGTATCGGTATTTTTGCTCAGCTTATTTTTAATGTTTATCACATCCTGTCTGTATCATTGTTCCATATATGGAACAACGCAGAAATATGTGTTTCGCAAGCTGGATCATATTATGATCCTTGTGGCGATTGCGGGTACCTATACACCGGTATGTCTTGTCTTCATGAATAATCTTTTTGGATATATTCTGCTGATGCTTGAATGGTCAATGGCACTCGGCGGCATCCTTTTAAAGGCCATCGCAAAGAAAAGTTATCCCAAATTATCGATGATGATTTATATGACCATGGGATGGCTGGCGATATTCTTTCTACCGCAGTTATTTAAAACCGGTTCTTTTCGCTTTATGGGATGGATTGTTGCGGGAGGAATATTATATTCCATCGGAGCTTATTTTTACTCCAGGCCGCAAAAGCGATATTTCCATTTTATATGGCATTTGTTGATTATAGGTGCATCGATTTGCCATATGATCGGAATTCTCTACTGTATGGTATAAGACAATTTTAAAACAATAAAATGTTTTTATGATGAATAGATTATTTCGCGTTATAATAAAGGAAATAGGAGGTTCTTTATGAATTTATTACAATTATTGTTGGGAATGTTGACTAATAATAACTCAGTTCAGAGTGTATCCCAACAGAGCGGAATTTCTTCTGACAAGGTTAAAAAATTATTGATGTTGGCGATTCCTTTATTGATTCGCTATATGACTCAGAATGCTTCGAGCCAGAATGGAGCATTGTCATTATTCAATGCCTTAGGACAACATAATCGTCAGGCAGATATGTCAAAGATGATCGAAACCGCTGATAAAGAAGACGGTTCTAAGATTATCGGTCATATCTTAGGTAATGATAACGACACAGTTGTTCGTTCTCTGGCAAATGAAACCGGATTAAAATCAGGTCAGGTTGCAGGTGTATTATCACTGGTAGCACCGGCTTTATTATCCGCTTTGGGAGCAGCTACCCAATCTGCACAGAAAAAAGATGACATGTCCAACTTATTTGGGTTATTCGGAGGCTCTGCTCCGACTCAGCAGCAATCCGGTTTAAGTCTTCTTGGAAACCTATTCGGTGGTTCCCAACAACCTCAGACCCAGGCTAACACTGGATTATTCGGTAATCTGTTTGGAGGATCCAAGCCACAGGAACAGGAAAGCTCCTTTGATGGAAGCGACCTGATGAAAAAATTAATCGCTTTAGCTATAGCTGCCAAAAAATAATACCATTAAAATCTGTCGATCATCGACAGATTTTTTAAAGAGGAGGGAAACGTATGTGTGAGCTGTTTTGTTTTTCAGGACATGATAAAAGAAATCTGAATACAGAACTGAATATTTTTTATTCGCACTCCAAAACCAATCCGAACGGATGGGGTATTTATTATCAATTGGATGAAGGAACCTTTTTTAAAAAAGGACCGCAAAAAGCCAATCTTTCCGAAGAACTCAAAGATATATTAAAGCGTCCTATGAATACACAGTACGCTTTAGCCCACATACGTCATGCCACAATCGGTGCCAATGCTTATTTGAATTCTCATCCCTTTAAAGCCAGAGATAATATGGGCAAAGAATGGATCTTTATGCATAACGGAAGTATCTTTGAAGGACATCTCTTAGATGTGTATAAGGATAAACAGAAAGGCCAAACCGACAGCGAAAGAATTTTTCTCTATATTGTGGATCGTATGAATCAGGCATCTTCTCAAAACAATGGAATCACAGAAGCTGAACAGTTTAAGATCTTAGAGGATATTGTTGAAAAGCTTTCACCCGAAAACAAGTTGAATCTAATTTTGACAAATGGAGAATATACAGCCATTCATACCAATATGGAACATACTCTTTATGAAAAGAAAGTAACCGAGGGAACCCTTTTCGCCACGGTACCTCTGGATGATGTTGGATGGGTAAATCTTGATCTCAATACGCTTGTCGTATATAAGAAGGGGAAAAGATTCTATACCGGAAAAAGACACGAGCATATCTATATCGAAGATAAAGCTAGATTACAGGCACTATTAGACAAATTAGAACAGAATTAAAAAACAGCCACCGTTTTA